>JAIETY010000194.1 GCA_019744885.1 Sphingomonas sp. | reverse complement strand
CACACAGGCTATTGACTACAGGCGTAATCAATGCGATTACGGGCGTAGTCGATAGGGAATTTGCGCATGACCGAACGAATCAGCGACGCCGAACATATGGTGATGGAAGTGCTCTGGGATCAGGCGCCGCTGTCGGCGCAGGATGTGGCCGAGCGGATCGGGTCGGCGCGCGATTGGAGCGCCAACACCGTCAAGACGCTGCTGGGCCGCTTGCTCGCCAAGAAGGTGATCGGCCATGAAGAGGATGGCCGCCGCTATCTCTATCGCCCGCTGGTCGCGCGCGAGGATTATGTCGCGGGTGAATCGCAGCGGCTGATCGATCGGTTGTTCGGCGGCAAGCTGACGCCGCTGGTCGCGCATCTGGCCGAACGCGACCAGTTGACCAGCGGTGATATTGCCGAGATTGAAGCGCTGCTGAAGGCGCTCAAGCAATGATCGCCTGGGCGATTGAGGCGCTGATCGCGTCCACCTTGCTGATGCTGCTGGTGCTGGTGCTGCGCGCGCCGGTGCGGCGGGTATTTGGTGCGGGCGTTGCCTATGCGCTGTGGCTGCTGCCGGTCGTGCGGCTGCTGCTGCCGCCGCTCCCCGCTGACTGGCAGCCGAGCGCCGCCGCGCCGATCAGTCGCGCCGCCGAGCAAGTCACCGTGATGTTCGTCGACATGGCCGGCGCCGCGCCGACGCGCGATGTGGCGGCAGCGCCCGATTATGGCCCGGTGTTGCTCGCGATCTGGGCGGTCGGCGCGATCGGCTTCATTGGCTGGCACATGATCCGGTATCGCCAGTTTGTGCGGGCGATGCTCGCCGATGCCCGCGCGACCGTGTTCGGTCCGGTGCGGGTGATCGAAAGCGACAGCGCGAGCGGCCCGCTCGCCTTCGGCATCTGGCGCAAATACGTGGCGTTTCCGAGCGACTTCAAGGAACGCTACGACGCTGACGAACAGGCACTCGCGCTGGCGCATGAGCTGACGCATCATGCGCGCGGCGATCTGATAGCAAACTGGGTCGCGCTCGTCGTGCTTGCGCTGCACTGGTTCAATCCGGTTGCGTGGCGTGCGTTCCGGGCGTTCCGCGCCGATCAGGAAATGGCGTGTGACGAGCGGGTGCTCGCGGGTCGCGCCGCCAATGTCCGCCATGCCTATGGCCGTGCGATCGTCAAATCGGCGCATGGCGGCGCGGTGTCTGCTGCCTGCCATCTGCACACTATCAATGAGCTTAAAGGGAGACTGAGGATGTTGTCGAAGGATCGTGTTTCGAAGGCGCGCCTTGCGAGCGGCGGCGCAGCGGTTGCCGCCGTGGCGCTGGTGTCGCTCGCGCTGACCGCATCGGGCACGCAAGCTGCCGAGCGGTTGCGCAGCCAAGTGAAGGCGTCGATCGGCGTCGATCTGGCGCAGCTTGATGCGCCCAAGGTGCCGGTTGCGCCCGGCGCCGCGCAGGCTGCCGACCTGCCACCGCCCCCCAAGCTCGCCGAAGCGCCACCCGCGCCCCCCGCCAAGCCGGAAGTGCGTCGCCATACCAAGATCATCATCCGCACCAAGGACGGCAAGGTACAGACGATCGACACCAATGGCGACGACATCGACGGCGAAATTGCGCGCGTGCTGCCCGACAGCAAGATCAGAGTGATGGTGCCCGATGTGGTCGACCGCGATTGCGGGGACGCTGATCGCAAACCTGTCGTCAAGAATGAACGCAAGGATGGCAAGCACCTCATCATCATCTGCCGTGATCGGATCGAACGCATGGTCCGCGATGGCGAGCGCATGGCGAGCGATGCCAAGCGCATGGCAGATCGTGCCGAAATCGTGATGCTGCGCTCGGGTGACATTGAGCGCCATGCGCGGATGAGTGCGCTCGACGGCGTCCGCGCGGCGCGGGCCGGCATTGTCGCCAATCGCGACATGTCCGACTCGGCGCGCGCTGCCGCGCTCAAGGGTATCGACGAAGCAATTGCCGAGCTTGAGGCCGACGCCGCCAAGGCGAAGTAACCTCGGCCGGTCCGGCGGGCTTGCCCCGCCCGCCGGACCGGAAACTGCCTCGCGCGCCTTGCGTTCGGCGGCTTGAGTTTGAGCGGGCGAGGGGCCATGTGACGGGCCATGGAATCGCCCCCCACCGGCGCGCTGATCGCGCTCGATCCGCTGGTCGCGCGGGTGCTTGCGCCCAACCCGTCGCCGTTCACTTTCACCGGTACACAGACGCATCTCGTCGGCACCGACGATTTGGCAGTGATCGATCCGGGTCCTGATGATACCGATCATATCGCGGCCTTGCTCGCCGCGATCGGCGGGCGGCCGGTTTCAGCGATCGTCATCACCCACACCCACCGCGATCACAGTCCCGCCAGCCGCGCGCTGGCGGCGGCGACCGGCGCGCCGATCGTCGGCTGCGCGTCGCTGGTGGTCGACATGGGTGGCCGCTCCGACGCGGCGTTCGATACCGATTACGCCCCCGATCTCGTGCTGGCCGATGGCGAGAGCGTGGCGGGCGAAGGCTGGACGCTCACGGCAGTGGCGACCCCCGGCCATACCTCCAACCATCTCGCTTTCGCGCTGCCCCAGACGGGCGCGCTGTTTTCGGGTGATCATGTGATGGGCTGGTCGACGACGGTGGTGATGCCGCCCGACGGCGATATGACCGATTTCATGGCCAGCCTCGCCAAGCTTCAGACGCGCGACGACCGGGTCTATTACCCCGCGCATGGCGACCCGGTGACCAATCCGTCGCAGCATGTCCGCCACCTGATCGGCCACCGCAAGGCGCGCGAAGGGCAGATATTGCGGGCGCTCGAAGAAGCGCCGACAACGATCCTGGCGATGGTCGCGTCGATGTATGCGGGCGTCGACCAACGGCTGTGGCCGGCGGCGGGCGGATCGGTGCTCGCGCATCTGCTTGACCTTGAAGGGCGCGGTATCGTCGCCCGTGACGCGGACCGATGGCATCGGCGCTGATGCCCGCCACCCGGCGCTGGCTGATTGTTCTGGCGGTGGTGTTGACGGCGGCGGCGATCGTGTTCCTAGCCTATGACCGGTACCGCGAACGCTATGCGGTGACCGCGCCGGAAGAGGGCGGGGCGCCGATCACGACGCTCATCTCGGCGCGGATGGCGGGTGCGAGCGCGCTGAAGGTCGCTTCGCTGTCGGGGACGATCCAGAGCACCGCATCGGACATTCGCGGCTTCGGCTGGCTGCGCTCGGACCAGGTTGTGAAGATGCCCTATTCGGTCGACTATTTCGTCGATGTGGCGCGCATCGGGCCGGGCGATATCGAATGGTCGGACGCGACACGCACGCTCATCGTCAAGGCGCCCGATGTCGCGCCTGCACCCGCCAATATCGACGAAGCGCGCCGCAGCCTGGTGAAAACGACCGGCATTTTCGTCACGCGCAAGGCGGCGGAGGATTTGTCGCAGCGCACCTCAATCCACGCGACTGCCAAGGCGAATCAGGCCGCCGCTTCGCCCGCGCGGATGGCGCAGGCGCGTGAACTGGCGCGGCAGGCGCTGGTGAAACTCTACGCCGCGCCGCTGCGAGGGCTGGGGCGCGGCGAAGCGCGGGTGATCGTGACCTTTCCCTACGAACGCCAGCGGGTCAACGGCGAGCAATGGGATATGTCGCGCAGCGTCGAGGATGTCATGAACAATCGGTTCTAGTCGTCGCCTCGCAGCAGCGCGCGGATCGGTCCGCCCAGCGCGACCAGCGCCACGCCACCGCCGCCGACGATCGCCGCATGCAGCAGCCAGAATTGCGATGCCGACAGCGTTTCGTACAAACCGCCGAGCCGCCCGCTGATCGTGCTCGCGAAAAACGTCGCGAGATAATTTACCCCGAGCAACGTCCCGCGCAGCCCTGCTGGACTGCGCGTCGCATAGAGCGCGAGCGCAATCGGCGTGAAATAGAGCCAGCCGATGTTCGACAGCAGGTGAAAGGCGACTGCCCACAGGATCGGCGCGCGTCCGTCGGGACCCGCGACCAGCGGCGCTAGCGCCAGCCAAGCCGTCGCTCCGGCAAAAATGAAGCAGCCGATTGCCATTTTGCCGAGATCATCGGGCTCTTGCCCCTTCGCCGCTTGTCGCTGCCACAGCGCGAGGAAGAAGGGCATCACCAGCACCGGCGCGAGTCCGTCGAGGGCCTGCAACCACGGCACCGGCACCTGAAAGCTGCCGATCCCCAAGCTAACATGATCGCGCACCCACAGATTATAGACGTTCCAGACCTGCGATTGCGCGGTCCAGAAAGTGATCTGGAGCGGCCAGACAATCGCGAATCCCAGCAGCCGCCGCCGGTCGCGCGCGGTCAGCGGCGCGCGTGCTTCGCGCGGCACGCGGCCCGTCTCGGCGGGGAGCAAGCCCTGACCGGCGACGTAGACGCCAAGCCCGATGATCATGCCCACAGCCGCAAAGGCAAATCCCATATGCCAGCCATAAGCCACCGCCAGCGCGCCGGTGATGATCGGTGCGATGAACGCGCCGATATTGATGCTGACATAATAAAGCTGGAACGCGTCGGCAGAGCGTCGGTCGCCCTCGTCATAAAGCGACTTCACCTGCGCGGCGAGATTGCCGCGCAGCATCCCCGCGCCGATGATCAACAGGAGGAGCGCGATCAGGAAGCTTTCGTCAAAGGCGAGGCAAATATGCCCCGCCGCCATCGCCAGCCCGCCAATGATCACGGCAACCCGCCGCCCGGTAATCCGGTCGCCGACCGCGCCGCCGATCACGGGGGTGAAATAGACGAGCCCGACGTAGAGGCCGAAGGTTTGCGCCGCGAGCGCCTGCACCGATAGCGGCCCGGTGACGCCTTCGACGATGCCCCGGAACGTCGCAAAACCGGCGATATGCTCAATATGCCCGGGCAGCAGCAACTGCCCGACCATGTACAGCACCAGCAGTGCCTGCATGCCGTGAAACGAGATGCGCTCCCAAAGCTCAGTGCCCGACAGCACCCAAAGCCCGCGCGGTTGATCGAACATCGACACGCGCGGCAAGGCGTCGGGAGGGGCAGGAAGCGCGGTCTCGGCCATAAGGTCAGGCTTGCACGCACCCGAACCCTTGGCAAGGCGGGCGCGGCGCATTGAGTCCCGTCTGCGCTGCGGCTATCGTGCCGACGGGGCTTAGAGGGGCATCATCATGGCGACATTGGTCGAACCGCGGCGCGTCGAGCAGAACGACGATCGCTTTTTCCTGACCATGGCCTTCGTCATGGCGGGCGTGGTTGTTCTGGGCTTCGGCCAGTTTGCCGCGCGGGGGCTGTCGACGTTCAATCGCCCGCCGATTGTCCATGCCCATGCCATCATCTTCATGGGCTGGATGGCGATTTATGTCGCGCAGAACTGGTTCGCGACGCGCGGGCCGATTGCGCTGCACCGGCGGCTGGGCTGGTTCGCGCTCGGTTGGCTTGCGCTGATGTTTTACTTCGGCACCGCAGTGACCGTGATGAATGTGCAGGCCGGGACGGTACCCTTCATCTTCCAGCCGCTCCATTTTCTGGTGTTCGATCCGCTGTCGTTGATCGGCTGTGCGGCGTTGATCGGCGCGGGCATCAGCCAGCGCGCCCACACCGGCTGGCACCGGCGGCTGAATTATTGCGGCATGGCGGTGCTGATGGCGCCGGCGGTTGGCCGGATTCTGCCGATGCCGTTGCTCATCCCCTGGGCTTATCAGACCGCGTTTTTCACGCTGCTGATCTTCCCGCTGATCGGCATGATCGCCGACTGGCGCCGCGACGGTCGGGTCCACCCGGCGTGGTTCTGGGGCATCGGCGGGATGCTCGCGACCGAAGCGCTGACCGACGCGATTGCCTTCACCCCGATCGGGCTGTCGCTCTATCAGGCGGTAACAGCGGGCACGCCGGGCGCGGCAATCGCGCCGCTTGGCTTTCCCCCCTTCCCGGCGGGTTGATCCGCGCCGCGTGTAGGGCCATGTGAGCCGCCGACACTGCGAGGGGAAATGTCATGAATGCGCCGCACCGCGAAAGCCTGATCGGGCTTGATCTCCGCGCCGAAATCGATCGGCTGCGCAAGGAGCGCAACGCCGTGATCCTCGCGCATTATTACCAAAAGCCTGAGATTCAGGACATTGCCGATTTCGTCGGCGATTCGCTCGACTTGAGCCGCAAGGCGCAGGCGACCGATGCCGATGTCATCGCCTTTTGCGGCGTGAAGTTCATGGCCGACACTGCGAAAATCCTGAGCCCCGAAAAGATCGTCGTGCTGCCCGATCTGAATGCCGGGTGCAGTCTCGAAGATAGCTGCCCGCCGGACAAGTTCGCGGCGTTCCGCGCGGCGCATCCCGATCACATCGCGCTGACCTACATCAACTGCTCGACCGAAGTGAAAGCGCTGAGCGACGTCATCGTCACCTCGTCGTCGGCCGAAAAAATCCTGAGCCAGATTCCGCTCTCGCAGAAGATCATCTTCGGCCCCGACAAGCACCTCGGTGGCTATCTCGCGCGCAAGACGGGGCGGGAAATGCTGCTGTGGCCGGGCGTCTGCATCGTCCACGAAGCGTTCAGCGAAACCGAGCTGTTAAAGCTCAAGGCCCAGCACCCCGGTGCGCCGGTCGCGGCCCACCCCGAATGCCCGGCCTATATCCTCGACCATGCCGATTATGTGGGCTCGACCAGCGGCATCCTCGCCTATGCCAGCGACATGCCCGGCGACACGCTGATCGTCGCGACCGAGCCGCACATCATCCACCAGATGCAAAAGGCCGAGCCGGGCAAGAATTTCATCGGCGCGCCGGGGGCTGACGGCAACTGCAACTGCAACATCTGCCCGTACATGGCGCTCAACACGATGGAAAAGCTCTACATCGCATTGCGCGATCTGAGCCCACGGATCGAGATTGAGGAAGGGCTGCGGCTGCGCGCCAAGAAATCGCTCGACGCGATGCTGGCGATGGCGAGCGGGACGGTGGGCTTGGGCGATCTGGGGCCGGTGCCGGTCAGCGGTGATTGAGGCCTCGTAATTTGTCGGCGCCGGGCGGTTGGGATAATGGCCGCGCCGCAGTAAGCGAGTAACGGACCCGCATGGACCAACCGATATTCTTCGATCCGACGGGTGCGCGGCGACGCTGGACGGGGCGGGGTTTCTGGTCGGTGATCGGGCTCGCCGTTTTTGCCGCCGCCGTCTTCATTCTGACGCTGGTCAACGTGCCCAGCAAAGGCGAT
>JAIETY010000163.1 GCA_019744885.1 Sphingomonas sp. | reverse complement strand
CGTTCGGTCATGCGCAAATTCCCTATCGACTACGCCCGTAATCGCATTGATTACGCCTGTAGTCAATAGCCTGTGTGGTGGTGGAGCGATACAGTCCATGGGGCCGTCGGAAAAGCTTACACTCAGCCGCTGTGGCGCGCGGTCGTTAACCATTCAACCTATCGAAAAACTGAGGTTTTCGTACTTTGGCACGCAGGCTGCATTACTAGTGGTGTGCCGAGCGGCATGCCGCTTCAGCGGGCGGATCGACTGTTTTTCCGGTATCGCGTCGATCCGCCCCACCCGGCACCCGCCAACGCCGCGACTCAGCCCGCCGCCATTGCCGCCAGATGCGCGCGATCCGCTGCCCGCCGCCCGGTGCGTGCGCGCAAGGCCGCATGCGACAGCGCGCGCGGATAGATATCATCGAACAACAGCTCGAACGTGCGATCCCAGCTGAATTGCTGCGCATGGAGATGCGCGGCAGCACCAATCGCGCGCGGATTGTCCTGCCAGACTGCCTCGACATTGCGCGCCATCGCCGCCGCATCATCGACCGGCCCGAGCAGCCCCAGCCCCTCGGCTATGCGGTCGATCATCGCGCCGCTCGCGACGCCGACCACGGGCAGGCCCGATGCCTGCGCCTCGACGATCGAAATGCCAAAGGTCTCGTCGGCCATGCCGGAGACATAAATATCCGATGATGCCAGCGCCCGGGCGAGCTGCCCACGATCAGCCACGAATCCCGGAAAGGCAATCGGCAGCCCCGCCGCATCGGCCATCATATCATCGCGGCGTTTGCCGTCGCCGATTAGCACCAGCGCGGCGCCGAGCGACGGCGACAAGTGGCGGATCACCTCAATCAGTATCTGCGCGCGCTTTTCATTGTCGAGCCGCCCCGCGTAAATCAGCAGCGGCCCGTCGCCGGGCAAGCCAAGCTCGGCGCGATAGCCCGGATCACGCTTCGACGGATGAAAACGCGTGATGTCGACCCCAAGCGGCAGCACGCTCGTGCGGTGGATCTTGCGCCGCGCCAGCACGCCGCGAATATCCTCCGACAGCGTGTAAACCCAATCGAACTCGCGATAGGTGATCTCGGCATAGCCATAGGACAGCCACTGGAAGCCGCGCCCGATCGGCGTGCCGAACAATTTTTGCGCGACGCGAAAGACATGCGCATTGGGGAAATCGGTGCTGTAGCCTGCGACCAGCGCGGTTTCGGGAAACGCGCGCCGATGATGAATCGCGGTCCAGGGCAACACCCAGGGGCAGAGGGATTCGACGATCGCGGGGCGATAGCGCGCCAGAATTTCGCGGACGATCTTGGTGCGCAGAATGAAACGGTAGTTGGGGCTGCCCCTCACCGGATCGGCACCGACTTCGGCCCAGATATGGCGGCCGTCGACGACAATCTTGTCTTCCGCCCCCGGCACGATCTGGAGCAGGCTGTGCGGCGTATGCGCCAGCACATAGTCGCGCTTGGCCTTCATATAGGTGCCGACGCCGCCGCCGGCCTTTGCCGACCAACTTTGCGTCAGATCACAGATCAGCATCGGCGAGGGTGCGCCAAGCGGCTGCGGGAAACCGCCCTTTTGCAACAGCATTGTTCAGCGCCCCCGTTGTTGTGATCTAGTGCGCGCCAACCAGACCCTTGACTTCGAAGAGCTGCGCAAGCTCACCCGATTCGAACATCTCCATCATGATGTCCGAGCCGCCGACGAATTCGCCCTTCACATAGAGCTGCGGGATCGTCGGCCAGTCGGAAAAGGCCTTGATGCCCTGGCGAATGCCCTGATCCTGCAGCACGTCGACGGTTTCGAAGCCGACATTCAAATGCTGAAGGATCGCCACTGCCTTGCTCGAAAAGCCGCATTGCGGGAAGAGCTCGGTGCCCTTCATGAACAGCAGCACGTCGTTTTTTTCGACAAGGTCGGCAATGCGGGCGTGGGTTTCGTCGGTCATGGTTTGGTCCTCAGTCAGGAAGGGCAGTCGTCAGTTGCAGCGCGTGGAGGACGCCCCCCATGCGCCCGCCGAGCGCGGCATAGACCGCCTGATGTTGCTTGATGCGCGGCATGCCTTGGAAGGAGGCGCTGGTGACGCGCGCAGCATAATGGTCGCCGTCGCCGGCCAGGTCGGTGATCTCGATCTGCGCGTCAGGAATCCCGGCGCGGATCAGCGCCTCGATCTCGGCGGCAGGCATCGGCATCGGCTCAGCCCGCCTTCAACTGGCGCAGCGCTTCGGTCGCCTGCTCGTCGAGCGCGCGGCGCACCGCCGTCTCGTCGATGTCGACGCCCGCCGCGGTCAGATCGCCGATCAGCTTGCGGATGACATCTTCGTCGCCCGCGACTTCGAAATCGGCCTGGACAACGGCCTTGGCATAGCCATCGGCTTCTTCGGGCGTCAGCTTCATCAGCCCTGCCGCCCAATGCGCGACGAGCTTGTTACGGCGCGCCGTCACGCGAAAGGCAAGATCCTCCTCGCGCGCATATTGCGTCTCGAAAGCGCGTTCGCGATCATCGAAAGTGGTCATCGGCATCTTTCCGGATAGGTTGGTGTTGAGCAAATAGGGCGCCGCGTGCGCGTTCGCAACTAAGCCGCGACGCGGACCACGAGTTTGCCGATCGCGCCGCGCGCCGCCATCTTGGCGATCGCGGCACCGCCATCGGCGAAATCGAACACTTCGGTGACGCGCGGGTGGATTTTGCCTTCCGCCCACAGCCGGAAAAGATGATCGATATGCGCCTGATTGGCCTCCGGGTCGCGCGCGGCAAAGGCGCCCCAGAACACACCACACACGTCGCAGCTTTTGAGCAAGGTCAGGTTGAGCGGGAGGCGCGGAATGCCTGCCGGGAAGCCCACGACGAGGTAACGCCCTTCCCACGCGATTGATCGCAGCGCGGGCTCAGCATAATCGCCGCCGACCGGATCATAGATGACATCGGCGCCATTGGGGCCAAGCGCCGCCTTGAATTGATCCGCCAGCGCCTTCGAGGCGTCCTTGTCGAAGGGTGCGCGGCCATAGACGAGCGTGACATCGGCGCCTGCCTCGCGCGCCGCCTGCGCCTTTTCCTCCGACGACACGGCTGCGACCACGCGCGCACCAAAGGCTTTGCCAAGCTCAATGGCTGCGAGCCCGACACCGCCCGCGGCGCCCAGCACCAAGAGCGTCTGCCCCGCCTTCAAATGCCCGCGATCGAGCAGCGCGTGGATCGTCGTGCCATAGGTCAGGACCAGCGCCGATCCTTCCTCGAACGAGCGCCCCTCAGGCAGCTTGTAAAGCCGCGCCGCATCGCTCACGACTTTCTCGACTAGCCCGCCATGACCGATCGTGCCGAGCACCCGGTCGCCGACCGCGAGCGAGGTGACGCCCTCGCCCAGCGCTTCAACCACACCCGAAATCTCGCCACCCGGCGCGAAGGGGCGCGCGGGCTTGAACTGATATTTGTCCTCGATGATCAGCACATCGGGATAGTTGATCGCACAGGCTTTGACCGCGACCAGCACTTGCCCCTTGCCGGGAACGGGGTCGGGCAAGTCGTCGATCACCAGCGTTTCGGGGCCGCCCGGCGCTTTCGATAACAATGCCCGCATCACGCTCTCCCGTTGCTGTTCTTAGCGCTTCCCTTGCCGCGCTCGACGCCGCGCGTCCAGCCCGGGCTTATTCGGCAGCAGCAGGAAAAGCAGGCAGCTTGGCGATGTCGCGCGCGTCGTGCTGGATGATCACCAGCGCCTTGGTGTTCGCCGCCAGCTTCTTGAAACGGTCGTAGGAGGCAATCGTCTGGGCGCGATCAAAGTTGAAGGTCGGCACGCCATCGATCGGCAAATTCTCGCGCAGATGGACTTGATCGCCCGACAGCAGCACTGGCCCGAGTTTGGGCAGTTTGAGCAACAGCGCATGGTGGCCCGGTGTGTGGCCGGGCAAGTCGATCATCGTGACACTGCCGTCACCGAACACATCCTTGTCGCCTGCCACGGGCTCGCTGACGCCGGGGCCGCCGATCCAGTTCTTGAGCGGCGTCGGGTCGGCGCCGTTCTTCGGCGGGGTCGCCGCGAGCGAGTCATAATCGCCCTTGCCGATCAGCAGTTTGGCCTGCGGAAACGCACCTGCCTGACCGGTATGATCGAAGTGATAGTGGCTGATCCCGACGATCGAAATATCGCTGGGCTTGACCCCGATTTTTGCGAGCTGCTCGGGGATCGTCACCGTCAGCGTTGCCGAGATCGGGTCCTTGTCGTTGGTCGGCACGCCCTTTAGCGCGGTCGACAAGCCGGTGTCCCACAGCATGTAGCTGTCGCCGTGCTTGATCAGATAGCAGCTCGACGTGAAGCGCATTTTGGCGCCGGACGGAAACGCCCGCGTGTCATTGAAAACATTGAGATCGTTGACCTGCGCCGCGCCGCAATCGAGCCGCCACAACTTCATTTCGGCGGGCGGCTTGCCGCTCGCCGCAAAGGCGCACGCGCCCGCCAACACCGTGCCGACTACCAGCAGCGCCAATGCCCGTTTCATCGATCGTCCCCCGCAAAGCTCCGGCGCGTCGCCACTTTCGGGCGCTACGTCCGTTCAAGGCTTAGGCAATTCAGCTTCGCCATGGAAGGCGGAAATGCGCGATTCTCCGCGAAACTTCCCTAAAACGCGGCGGGCCGGACCAGCGGCGAGACATAGCCTGCATCATGCGCGAACGGCAGCGGCGCGCCGTCGCGCATCGCCTGCAGCACGGCGGCAAAATCGGTCTGGCAGCGAAACCCCAGCAGCTTTTCGGCGCGGCGCGAATCATAGACGCGGTCGATCGTCATCGGCAGCACCCACCCGCGCGCGGCGTAAAGCGCTGGTACATCAGGGAAATAACGCGCCACAACGGTCGCCGCATTGGCTTTGAGCGGCACGACATCGGCGGGCGCGAACGGCGTCGGCGCCGCGACCAGGAACAGGTCGAAGCCCAGCGTCGGCGCGCGGTCGAGCGCGGCCAAATGCGCCGCCGCCGCATCCTCGACCGTCAGCCGACGGTTGAGAAATTCGTTCGCCTTGTTGTTCTCCCCCGACAGTGCCAGGTCGGTGTCATCCTCTTCGGGGAAGAAACGCCCGGTGCGCAGGATGATACAGCGCAAAGCGTGGCGCTGGTGGTACAGGCGGCAAATCTGCTCGGCCGCGAGCTTGGTGATGCCATAGATGTTGCGCGGTTCGAGCGGGGCGAAGCCCTCATCGAGCCAGATCGCGCGGTCGCTGGCGCCGGCCCGCACCGCCGCCGAGATCATCAGCGACGTGGTCGAGGTGAAGACGAAGCGCTGCACGCCATGGTCGACGGCAGCTTCGAGCAGGTTGAGCGTGCCGGTGACGTTGACGTCCACGAACGCCTGGGTCGGATAGCGCACGATGTCAGGTTTATGCAGCGCGCCCGAGTGAATCACCGCTTCGATCCCGGCGTCGGCGAACACCCGGCCAACCAGCGCGCGATCGGCGACCGATCCGACGACATCGGTGTCGGCCCCCGGCGCCGGATCGAGGCCGGTCACCTGATGTCCGGCGGCGCGCAGCAGTGGCGCGACATAGCGCCCCAGCCAGCCCGACGATCCAGTTAGCAACACGCGCATGTCATTGCCCTAACCGGGCAATGTTACGATTTCAAACCGCGATCACGGCGCTCGGCGCTTCGCCCACATCGGCCCAGTCGTTTTGCCGCCCAAGCCAGGGGTTGAGGTAAAGCGCAGGGATTTTGAACAGCAGCAATTCGCGGTGAATCCAGAAATCGACCGCGCGCTCGATCCACGACGCGGGCTTGCGTCCGGTACGTTCGAGCCACGCTTCATAGGGTTGCCAATGGCTCGGCTCGTCGCGTTCGATGATGCGAAAGATTTTCATCATGACCGGGTCGGACTTCACTAGCGGCGATTTGAGCAACACATCGACTTGCCGCATCCCGCGCTGTTCGGTCAGCATGATCACCCGGCACAGCCGCTCGAACTGATCCTTGTTGGCAATGATCGCCTGGGTGTCGAGCGCGTCGATACCGCGCCCGAACATGATCTCGACGAAGCGATCAATATGCCCGCAGGTGCGATCGACCTTGAATGGACGACTGCCCTTCAACTCAAACCAGCGCTTGAACATCACATAATGCTTGCGCTCGTCGGCGCGGTGCTTCTCGACCTCGGCGATGAACTGGTGATCATCGGGGCAACAGGCGCGCACGGCCTCGAGCACCCGGTCGATGCTCGTATACCCCCGATGCTCGTTGTAGATGTACACCGAGGCGAGGATATCGAGATAACGCTGGCGTAACATGTTGAACATGGCGCCGCCCTACGCCGCGCAGCCCACGCAGGCAACGCGTCTGCGCCCAGCCGAGAATACGCTATCGGGCATACGCCCGACGTGGCACTGCCGCGTCGGGCGCTGGTTCGCATGATCATTTTGCCGTGATGAACGGATCCCAGTTGATGAAGTAGGAAATTGGTCGAATCGTCCCGACCGTCACCTTGATCTGGATCTGATAGGTCTGGCTACCGGCATTCATCGCCTGGCCGATCCAATAGGCGCCGGCGGGCTCGCTGCCGATCGGCGATTGCTGTTGCGGATAGCCTTGCGACCCGAACACGCTGCCCTGGCTCACCGTGAAACCGGTAATAACGACGGTGCCCGCAGTCGGATCGATTGGCACCGAATTAAAGCCGATCAACGATCCCACCGGTACCACTGAACTCAATTCCAGATTGCCTTCGTTGGTGCTGCCGTTATTGGCCATATTGTCCATCATATAGACGCCGGTGCTGATATTCTGGCCCTGTTGGGCAGCAACATAGGCACAATCGACCGCGATCACGATCGACACTTGCGGCTTGAGGATCGGCTGTTGCGCAACCACCAGGAGTTTCTGGTTCATCATCATTTTTCGCTTCCTTGGATTTTGGGGACGAGCAAGGCGCGCGGCTTTCGCGCGCGGTGGACGACGATCAGTGGACACTCATCGAAGGGCTGACATTGACGGTGACACCCGATCCGCCCGACGACTGGACGTTGAACGTGATCTGATAGCCCGCCGACCCCGTCGCCTGCGCCTGGCCAATGAACGAGCCATCGCCCTGCACCTGCGGCTGGCCGCTGGCGCCCCACACGCTGGCATTGCTGATCGCGGTGAGCTGCGGGACATCGGCGCTGGTCGGATCGATGTTGAAAACATTCCACTGGATCACCGACCCCTGGGTCACATTGGTGCCCAAATTGGTCGAACCTTCATTGCTGCTGCCGTTCGAGACGCGGTTGTCGACGATGTAAACGCCGTTCTCGGTGCCGTTCTGCACCGAATTTGTGTCCACC
>JAIETY010000177.1 GCA_019744885.1 Sphingomonas sp. | reverse complement strand
ATCACCCAGTTGCGACCGCGCGCCTTCAGCCGGAACGGCCCGCTACCTGCCGGCGGGCGCGCCTTGAACATCGCGAGTTCGGGTTGGGCGAACAGCTTGAGCAGATCGGGGCGGGGGCGCGACAGGCGGATTTCGACCACCTGCGGCGTCATTTCGACGACTTCGTCGATCGCTGTCAGGAAGGGGCGCAGCGGATTGCGCGACTCGCGCCCCAGTTCGCGGTTCAGCACCGCGACGACATCGGCGGCCTTCACCGCTTCGCCATCGCTCCATTCGGCGTCGCGCAGCCGAAAAACATAGCTGAGGCCATTATCGAGCACCGTCCAGCGTTCGGCGAGCCCCGGCGCGATCTGGCCGCTCGCGTCGAAGCGGACGAGCCCTTGCGCGACCGAATCGATCATCAGCCGCGCGGGCATGTCGGTCGCCCCGCGCGCCGGATCGACCAGACCCGGGGTTTTGCCGATCGCGCTGACAATCACCGGGCCGCGATCAGCACGGCGGTCACAACCGGCCAGCGTCAGCGTGGCAAGGGCGATTGAAAAGGCGGCTCGGAGTCGGCGCATGACAGCTCTTGTGCCACGCGGGCGGGCCGGGGGCTATGGTGCGGACGGCGGGACTTGAACCCGCATTTCCATAGGGAAGACAGATTTTAAGTCTGCTGCGTCTACCGATTTCGCCACGTCCGCGGCAGCGCAGTGCAAGCGCAGCCGCGCGGCGGCGTCAAGCGGTGACGTGTATCCCGCGCTACATGTTCAGGCGCTGGCGCATTTCCTTGCCGGGCTTGAAATAGGGAACGCGCTTGGCGTCGACATCGACCAGCTCGCCCGTGCGCGGGTTGCGACCGGTGCGCGCGTCGCGGGCGCGGATGCTGAAGGCGCCGAAGCCGCGCAGTTCAACGCGGCCATTGGCGGCGAGCTGGGCGGAGATTTCATCGAAGAAGGTGGCGACGATCGCTTCGATGTCGCGTGGCGTCAGATCGGGATTTTCGGCAATCAACTTTTGGACCAATTCGGAGCGAATCATGTGCATCTCCCGCAAAACCGGCAAGCCACAACTACCATCCGAGTCCTGTCCCGCCCCCTGATAACGCTGTCACTCAACGCCTACTGGTGTAAGCCAATCAATTGGCACCCGAAAAGCCAAAAATGGGGCGATCCTGCCGAATCGCCCCATTTTGGGTATAATCAACTCTTGTCGGCGTTCCGCGCCTTGAGCGCCTCGCCGAGGATGTCGCCGAGCGACGCACCCGAGTCGGACGAACCATACTGCGCAACCGCTTCCTTTTCTTCGGAGATTTGCATCGCCTTGATCGAGAAGGTCGGCTTCTTGGAACGATCGAAACCGGTCACCATCGCATCGAACTTCTGTCCGACTTGGAACCGTTCCGGACGTTGCTCATCGCGGTCGCGGCCCAGATCGGTGCGCTTGATGAAGCCGGTGACGCCGGCATCGCCGACCTGAACCTCAAGGCCCGCATCGCGGACTTCGAGCACGGTGACGGTGACGATCGCATTCTTGTTGAGCCGCGAACCCTCGGCAGCGCCGGTGGCAGCAGCAGCGGGGGCACCCGCAACCGGGCCACCGCGTTCGAGCTGCTTCATGCCGAGCGAGATGCGCTCCTTCTCAGCATCGATGTCGAGCACGACGGCCTTCACCATTTCACCCTTGCGGTGCAGGTTGAGCGCGTCTTCGCCCGAAATGCCCCAGGCGATGTCCGACATATGGACCATGCCGTCGACATCGTTGTCGAGGCCGATGAACAGGCCGAATTCGGTCGCGTTCTTGACTTCGCCTTCGACGGTCGAGCCGATCGGATGCGCTTCGAGGAAGGCTTCCCATGGATTGGCTTGTGCCTGCTTGAGGCCGAGCGAAATGCGGCGCTTTTCGGCATCGACTTCGAGTACGATGACGTCGACTTCCTGGCTGGTCGACACGATCTTGCCGGGGTGGACGTTCTTCTTGGTCCAGCTCATTTCGGAGACGTGGACCAGGCCTTCGATGCCCGCTTCGAGTTCGACGAAAGCGCCATATTCGGTGATGTTGGTGACGCGGCCCGACAGCTTGGCGCCGATCGGATACTTGACCATCGCGCCATCCCACGGATCGCTCTCAAGCTGCTTCATGCCGAGGCTGATGCGCTGCGTGTCCTTGTTGATGCGGATGATCTGGACGCGCACAGTCTGGCCGATTTCGAGCACTTCGCTCGGATGCGCGACGCGCTTGTAGCTGAGGTCGGTGACATGGAGCAGGCCATCGATGCCGCCCAGATCGACGAACGTACCATAATCGGTGATGTTCTTGACGACGCCATCGATCACCTGGCCCTCGGCGAGGCTGAGGATCAGGCCCGAACGCTGCTCGGCGCGGGTTTCCTCAAGGATTGCGCGGCGCGAGACGACGATGTTGCCGCGCTTGCGGTCCATCTTCAGGATCTGGAAGGGCTGCGGAATGTCCATCAGCGGGGCGACATCGCGCACCGGGCGGATATCGACCTGCGAACCCGGCAGGAATGCAACGGCGCCGTTGAGGTCGACCGTGAAGCCGCCCTTGACGCGGCCAAAGATGACGCCTTCGACGCGCGAATTCTTGGCGAATTCGGCTTCGAGCGTGTCCCAGGCGGCTTCGCGGCGGGCGCGGTCGCGCGACAGCATCGCTTCGCCATGGACGTTTTCGACGCGGTCGACATAGACTTCGACTTCGTCGCCGACCTTCAGATCGGCCTTCTGGCCCGGCATCGCAAATTCGCGAAGCGGCACGCGGCCTTCGGACTTCAGCCCCACATCGATGACGGCGAGATCATTCTCGATCGCGGTAACGGTGCCCTTGACGACGCGGCCCTCAAAGCCGTCTGCATCACCGAGCGTTTCTTCCAAAAGTGCCGCGAAATCGTCGCGCGTGGGGTTTGCCGAAGAGGCCATAAAGTATCAGTATCCCAAGTCAGTTTCCGGCCAGCCGGTTGTCTCCGGCGGTCTTTGGCCATGCTGCCGCGGCGGCCGATTGCCGGACGCGGCATCCTGCGAACAAACGACACGGAAGAGCCTAGACGCATCAAAGCGAAAAGGGCGCAGGAGTACAGGACTCCGCGCCTTCTTCCGCGAGCACCTGCCCGCTGGACGGGCGCGCCATAGCGCATGGGGGACAAGGAGGCAAGGCGTGCGCGGCCTTGCTCAGGTCCCGGCCCGCAGCGCTTGGTCAAGGAATGCCAAAACCTTTGGCCAGCTGTCGCGGCGCGCGGCGTTGTTGCCAACCACGCTGCCGCCAAGGCTGCTCAGTGGCGGCGGCGACGGATCGCTCTCTGCTACCGGGACGCCGAACACAGCGTGACCGGCATCCTTGTAAGCCAAGATCGTCACGCGCACATCGCGCTTCACGAGTTGCCGGGCCATCAGACACGATGGCCACAGTGTGTCAGTCTCGCCGCAGATCAGCAGCACCGGCGCTGGCGAGCGCTCGATCGGGATGGCTGCCTCGGCGTGCGCTGGCAGACGCTTGAGGCCATTGACATAGATTGAGCCAATCCCCTCGCTGAAGCTGCCCTGACCAAAAGGCAGCGCTGGCACGTCGCGCCCGCCGATCGTCCACGATGACCCCTCCACCCGTTCCATTTCCCAGGAAAAGCCCGGCCAAACGACGCTCGACGGCATGCCCGCCACCACGGCTTTCAACTCTGGATGGCGGCTCGCAACAAGCAGCGCCGCCTCGGCACCTTTCGATCCGCCCATGATCGCGAGCCGCCGGGAATCGACGTCCGGCTGGCGCGCGAGCCAGGCAAGGCCCGCATCAAAGCCTTCGATCGGAATGCGGGCCAGCGCTTTTGGCTGCCCGGGCGCCCGGAAATAGGAAAGCTGCAGAACCGCATAGCCATGCGCCTGTAAAGCGCGCGCCATGGTCGCGGCGCTAGTGCCCAGCCCGCCCTCGGAGCCGCCGAGTAGCAGGATAGCCGCGTGTTGCCCGGTGCCCGCCGCCGGAAAATAATTGGCGGGCTGCCCGTGGATCGCCAGTCGGCGGCCGCTCGGGCCGGGGTCGGCCATTTGGATGGGGAAAACCCACGGCTTCCAGATCGCCAGCGCGATTCCAGTCAGCACAATCAATGCAAGCACAACGCCGAAGCCAATCGTCACCCGTTTCGCCCAGCGCATCGTCAGTCTCCCATCGGCGTTTCGCCGGAGATAGCGGTTGACGTTACGTCAGGATCAAGCGCTGTTTGCGCTCTCGATCATCAAGACTGTTGAGGGCGCCCGCTCCGGCGCACTTCAAACTTTGTCAGCGCGATGCATTGGGCTTTGCAAGCCGCCGTGCCGGGTTGATGGTTTTGCTGAATTTCGTCTATCAAAGTTGGGCGGAAGGGGACCGGTGTTGGCGCTTGTGAGATTGGGGCTGGCGGCGTTGGCGATGCTGGTGATCGGTGATGTGGCCACCGTCCGGGCCGATGTCGATCCGCTGACGCGCCCGATTGCTGCGGACTATGCCGCGCGCTGGCTGGCGCCGCAGCCGCCCAAGCGCATCTATGGCAACACCTATTTGATCGGCTTCCGCAAGATGAATGTCGCGCTGATCGATAGCGGCGCAGGGCTGATCATGATTGACGCCGCGCTCCCGCAATCAGTGGCGGCTGTAGAGGCCAATATCCGCGCGCTCGGCTTCAAGCTGAGCGATGTGAAGCTGATCCTCAGCACCGAACCGCATTATGATCACGCCGGCGGGCTGGCGGCACTCGCCCGCGATACCGGCGCGATCGTGGTGGCGAGCGCACCCGCCGCCGCCGTGCTGCGCGCGGGGAAGAGCGACACCGACGATCCGCAATTCGGCCAGCTTCCCGCGTTGCCCGCCGTGACCGGCAAGCTGCGCGTCGTGCGCGACGGCGAGGCGATCAGGCTCGGCAAGGTGACGGTGACGGCGCTGGCGACACCGGGGCACACCGCAGGCAGCATGAGCTGGCGCTGGCAATCATGCGAAGGCGCGCGCTGCCTAAACATGGTCTTCGCCTCCAGCCTCAACCCGGTATCGGTCGACGGCTATCGTTTCTCCGATCCCGCCCACACGGCCTCGGTCGCGGCGTTCCGGCGCACGATTGCGAAGGTGGGGGTGATGCCTTGCGATGTGCTGTTCACCGCGCACCCCGACAATTCGGGCGGCGATACGAAGTTTGCAGCGTTCGAGGCGCGGCCCGTGCCCAATCCGTTTATCGATCCCGGTGCCTGCCGCGATCTGGGCGCGCGCTACACCAAGATACTCGACGAGCGATTGGCGAGCGAGGCCAAGCCCAGGGGCTAAGTCCGTCCGCGCCGTTCCTCGACCAGCGCGATCGCGCGCTGAATGCTGGCGTCGATCGACAGGAAGCTCGTGTCGAGCAGGGCGGCGTCGTTGGCGATCACCAGCGGCGCGGTCGCGCGTTGGCTGTCGCGCTGGTCGCGCGCGCGGATGTCGGCGAGCACCTTGTCGATGCTGACGTCCTGCCCGCGCCCGCGCAGCTCGGCGTGGCGCCGACGCGCGCGGATATTGGGGGTCGCGCGCACGAACAGCTTGGCATCGGCTTGGGGCGCGATCACCGTGCCGATATCGCGTCCGTCGAGCACCGCGCCGCCGGGCTGGCTCGCAAAGCGCTTCTGCCGCGCCATCAGTGCCGCGCGGACCAGCGGATGGGCCGACACGATCGAGGCGGCCTTGCCGACCTCGTCGCTTCGCAGCGCTTCGTCTGCGAGCATCGTTTCATCGAAATCGCATGATGCAACGCCATCGGCTTCGATCGTCGGATCAAGCTCGTGGCGCATCACATTGAGGGCGACCGCGCGGTAGAGCAGCCCGGTGTCGAGGTGCGGCAAGCCATAGTGTTTTGCGAGCGCGCGCGCGATCGTGCCCTTGCCCGATGCGGCGGGTCCGTCGACAGCGATGATCATGCGCCATCCCCAAGGGGGTTTGGGGCAAGCCCGTCAAGCATTTCCAGGAACGCGGGAAAACTTGTCGCGATCGGCGCGGCATCGTCGAGCGTAACGGGCGCGCGGCAGTGGAGAGCGGCGACCGCGAGATTCATCGCGATGCGGTGGTCGAGGTGCGTGGCGATGGTTGCGCCGCCGCTGAGCGCGTGGCCACCGGTTCCCATGATCGCGAGACCATCGTCAAATTCTGCCACCTGGGCGCCGATTGCGGTGAGCGCAGCGGCCATCACGGCAATCCGGTCCGATTCCTTGACGCGCAATTCCTCGGCGCCGCGCGCGATCGTGCGCCCGGTGGCGAAGGCAGCAGCGACGAACAGCGCCGGGTACTCGTCGATCATGCTCGGCGCGAGGTCGGGCGGCACGTCGATCGCGGTCAGCGCGGCGTGGCGGACGCGCAGATCGGCGACCGGCTCGCCACCGACGACGCGCGGGTCGAGTTCGGTGATGTCGGCGCCCATCATCCTGAGCGCGGTGATCAGGCCGGTGCGCGTCGGGTTGAGACCGACATTGCGGACGACGATATCCGATCCGGGGACGACGCTGGCGGCGACGAGGAAAAAGGCAGCGGAGGAGGGGTCGCCCGGCACGACGATGTTCTGCGGGCGGAGTTCGGCCTCGCCGTGAAGGCTGATGACGCGGCCCGCGTTGGTCCGCTCGACCGTGATCGCGGCGCCAAAGCCCGCCAGCATCCGCTCGCTATGGTCGCGCGTTGCGATCGGCTCGATCACGCGGGTGACGCCGGGCGTGTTAAGGCCCGCCAGCAGCACCGCCGACTTCACTTGCGCCGACGCGACCGGGAGAGTGTAGCTGATCGGCACCGCCGGACACATCCCGCGCACCATCAGCGGCAAGGTGCCGCCGGGACTCGCGGTGATGTCCGCACCCATCTGCGCGAGCGGATCGATCACGCGCTTCATCGGCCGCTTCGACAGCGAGGCATCGCCGATGAAGGTCGCCGTGATCGGGTGGCTCGCGACGAGGCCCATCAGCAGTCGGGTCGAGGTGCCCGAATTGCCCATGTCGAGCGCTTGTTGCGGTTGCAGCAGCCCGCCGACCCCGACGCCGTCGACCGTCCACGCCCCATCTTCACTGCGCACGATCGTCGCGCCCATCGCCCGCAGCGCAGCGGCGGTCGCAAGCACATCCTCACCCTCCAACAGCCCCACGATCCGGCTGGTGCCGACGGCGAGGCTCGCAAACATCAGCGCGCGGTGGCTGATCGACTTGTCGCCCGGCATGGTGATCATGCCGTGAAGGGGGCCGCGCGCGGCAATGGTGTGGGGGGCAGGGGATGACGTCACGGTGCGCGGCTTTGACAGCGCCCTTGCGCTATGGCAAGGCGCGCGCCACTTTGCTGGCATTCTCCTGGCAATATCCCATACGAAAGGTCACCGATGGTGAAACCGGAATGGG
>JAIETY010000175.1 GCA_019744885.1 Sphingomonas sp. | reverse complement strand
CGGATATGCGCGCCGTCGACATCGGCGTCGGTCATGATGACGATCTTGTGGTAGCGCAATTTCTCGATGTTGAAATCGTCGCGGCCGATGCCGGTGCCCATCGCCTGGATCAGCCCGATGATTTCCTTCGACGACAGCATCCGGTCGAAACGCGCGCGCTCGACATTCAGGATTTTGCCGCGCAAGGGCAGGATCGCCTGATATTCGCTGTCGCGCCCCGATTTGGCCGATCCACCCGCCGAATCACCTTCGACGAGGAATAATTCGGCCTTCGATGCGTCGCGCTCGCGGCAGTCGTGGAGCTTGCCGGGCAGGCCGCCGACATCCATCACGCCCTTGCGCCGGGTCAGCTCGCGCGCCTTTTTCGCGGCCTCGCGCGCGGCAGCGGCGTCGATCACCTTGGCAATAATCGAGCGGCCATGCGCGGGATTTTCCTCGAGCCATTCGGCGAGCTTGTCGGCCATCAGGCTTTCGAGCGGCTGGCGGACTTCGGACGAGACGAGCTTGTCCTTCGTCTGTGACGAGAATTTCGGATCGGGCAATTTCACCGAGACAATCGCGGTCAACCCTTCGCGCATGTCGTCCCCGGTGAGCGTCACCTTTTCCTTCTTCAGCATCCCCGACTTGTCGGCGTAATTGTTCAGCGTGCGCGTCAGCGCCGCACGGAACGCGGCGAGATGGGTGCCGCCGTCACGCTGCGGGATGTTGTTGGTGAAGCACAGGACGTTCTCATAATATGAGTCGTTCCATTCGAGCGCGACGTCGATCGTCACATCGTCGCGCGTGCCGTTGATCGCCACCGGCTCGGGCATCAGCGCAATCTTGTTGCGATCAAGATACTTCACGAAGGCTGCAATCCCGCCTTCGTAGTAAAGCTCGACGGTCTTCACTTCCTCGTGCCGCGCGTCGGACAGGAACAGCCGCACCCCCGAATTGAGAAACGCCAGCTCGCGGTAGCGATGTTCGAGCTTGTCGAAGTCGAATTCGGTGATCTTGAAAGTGGCAGGCGAGGGGAAGAAGGTGACCTTGGTGCCCTTGCGCCCCGGCGCTTCGCCGACGACCTTGAGTGGCGCCACCGCATCGCCGAACGCGAAGCGCATATAATGCTCCAGCCCGTCGCGCCAGATCGTCAGGTCGAGCCATTCGCTGAGCGCATTGACCACCGACACGCCGACGCCGTGCAGCCCGCCCGACACCTTATAGGCATTGTCGTCCGACGTGTTTTCGAACTTCCCGCCCGCGTGGAGCTGGGTCATGATCACTTCGGCGGCGGAAACGCCTTCTTCGGTATGGATGCCGGTCGGGATACCGCGACCATTATCCTCGACCGAGACCGACCCATCGGCGTTGAGCGTGATGTCGATCCGGTCGCAATGCCCGGCGAGCGCTTCGTCGATCGCGTTGTCGGACACCTCGAACACCATGTGGTGGAGGCCCGATCCGTCGTCGGTATCGCCGATATACATGCCGGGGCGTTTGCGGACCGCGTCGAGGCCCTTGAGCACCTTGATCGAATCGGCGCCATAGTCGTTGGTATTGGGGTCTTCTGCCATAGCGAGCATATAGGGATTCACATCCCCAAACGAAAGCAAAATGGACAGCCGGGATGCGCGCCGCCGTTCATTGCCGGTATTGCTTTTCGCCGGTACCCTTGCCCGCGCAGAAACCGTGAACCGAGGTCAAGATGGCGATTGATCGACGACATTTCATGACCGGGGTGCTGGCAGCAGCGGCGCTCCCTGCCACTGCCCTTCGCGCGGCAAGCGGTTCGCCGGAGCCGCGCCTCTATGCCGGAACGCCGCTGGCGACCAACCGGCTCGCGCGCAGTTTTGCAGCGGTCGATCTTGCGCTGCCGCCGATCAAGGTTTCGGACGGCGCGCGCAAGGTCAGCCTCGCGTCGTTGACTGGCAAAATTCGGATTGTAACGCTGTGGGCAGAGTGGTGCGCGCCATGTCTGGTTGAGGCACGGGACTTTGCCGAGCTTCGAAAGCGGTTTGCCAACGCGGATTTCGATATCGTCGCCGTTCTGACCGGGAGCATCGCCAAGCTGGATCACGCAGGCGCCGTGGCGCGCCTCCAAAAAGCTGGGGCCGGGGATCTGCCAGTGCTGGTGGAAGAGCGGGGAGGAAACCAGATCATGCGGCGCCTCGCGCTTGATCCGGCAGTGCCACAAGCGAAATTCGGCACGCTTCCGTGCACCTTGCTTGTCGATCGCGATGGCCGAGTTCGCGGGCGAGCGCGCGGCGCGCCGATCACCGTCGACGCGAAGGGCGCCGATCGGTCGTCTCCGGGGCGCGCGGCGCGCGTGCCCCGAGAACTGACACAAGCCGAAAAGGCGGCATTGCTGGACGGCACGGTGCGCTCGGCCTGGGCCTCCCCGGCTGGCGATGCATTCGTTACGGCGCTGCGCGACGGGCTGCCCCGCTAGCCCCGGCGGCCCCGACTCCTGCGGCGATCCGGTCGATCGATCAGCCAATTGCGCAGCCGACGCTTGATATTAGTTCGATATCTCACTAGATGGTTAGATGTCGAACATCTGGAGGCATTGATGCAAGTTTCAAGGCGATTGATGATCGTGGGGGCAGGCGCAGCGTCGGTTGCGCTGGTGGGCGGCGGCGCGGCCTGGCGGGTGATGCGCCAACCGACGACGGCACTTGCGCCTTGGGCGATCGATCCCAAACCACCCGCTGATATCCGGCTCGACGCGCTGCGCTATGCGATCCTTGCGCCCAACCCGCACAATCGTCAGCCTTGGTTGATCCATCTTGAGGGGCACGATGCGCTGACGATCAGCTGCGATCTCGCCAAGCGCCTGCCCGAGACCGACCCGTTCGATCGTCAGATCATCATGGGGTTCGGCACTTTCATCGAACTGACCCGGATCGCTGCAGCGGAACGAGGCTATGCCGTCGACATCCTGCCCTTCCCCGATGGCGTGCCGCAGCCTCGGCTTGATACCCGACCCGTGGCCCGGCTCGTCTTTCGCGAGGATGCGTCGGTTGCGCGCAGCCCCTTGTTCGCTGCGATCACCCAGCGCCACACCAATCGATCCCTCTATGATCCGACCCCGCCGACGCCGCGCCAGCTCGCCATGGTCGGCCAGCAGGATGCGATGGCCAGCGCCGACCCCAAGCTGATCGCAAACGTCCGCACGCTCGCGGTGCGCGCGATGACGACCGAGACGGTGACTCACCGGACCTTCATGGAAAGCGTCAATGTGATGCGGATCGGATCGGCCGAAATGGACGCGACGCCCGACGGCCTGCCGATCGGCGGGCCACTCGTCGAAGGGCTGCACGCGCTCGGGATGCTCGATCAGGCGCAACTCGCCGATCCGTCGAGTTCGTCGTTCAAAATGGGGCTGAAACAAGTGCAGGAGAGCTGCGGCTCGGTGCCCGCCGTCGTCTGGATCGCCACCCCGGACAACAGACGCGCCGAACAACTCGATGCGGGGCGCCGCTATGTCCGCGCGCAGTTGCGCGCGACGATGCTGGGGCTTTGGATGTGTCCGATGAGCCAGGCGCTACAGGAATATCCCGAGATGCGCGCGGATTACGCGCGGGTACACGCGATGTTCGGTTTGACGGGCAGTCAGCGGCTGCAGATGCTCGCGCGCATCGGCACGGCCGCGCCCACCGGCCCTGCGCCGCGCTGGCCGCTGGCAAAGCACCTGATATGATCGGGGCATGAGCCAGACCGCGATCGCCTTCGACTTCTTCAACGAGATCGGGATCATCGATCAACTCGCGGGCACGATTCTCGAGCGCGCCCTGCCTCCGGGGATGACGCGCGCGCAATTCGCCGTGCTCAACCATTTCGTGCGGCTGGGGCATGACGAGCGCTCGCCCGCGCAACTCGCGAGCGCGTTTCAGGTGACGCGACCGACGATGACAAGCACCTTGTCGCGGCTTGCGCGCGACGGTCTGGTGGTGATCCGCGACGATCCGGCGGATGGCCGCGCCAAGCTGGTGTCGCTGACGCCGCAGGGGCGCGCGGCGCGCGAGGCGGCGATGATCGCTGTCGGGACCGTGCTGCCGCTGCTCGACGGCATCCTCGATCCGGGCGAGGTTGAAACCATCCTGCCGATCCTCCGGCGCCTGCGCATCGCGCTCGACGCAGCGCGCGATTAGCATGGCGTGCTGTCAAGCTTTTGCTGTAGCGCTCGCTACAAATATTGGTTAGAACTGTAGCAACGACTACAGAGGAGGTGTCGCATGTCCGAAGCGCCCGCTACATTCAGCTCGCTGGGGATCAGGGCCATGATCATCCTCATCATCTGGGGCGCCTTGCTCTGGGCGAGCGGGGTGCTGATTCTCCGCTGGCTGGTGTCGATCGACGCGCTGCATGGGACGCCGCAGATCATCGCCTATGCGCTGGTCGTTGCGGGCACGATCCCGCTCATCCCGCTGACGCCCCGTCTCGCAGGTCTCCCGCCTGGCGAGACCGTGAGCGCGATCGCGGTGGTATCAATGACGGCGCTGCTGATCGACGGCATCGTCATCGGTTATTTCCCGGCGCTTTATTCGGCCGATCCGGTGCAGGCGCGGGCGTGCGCCGGGGCATTGCTCTGGGCGGTTGGGGTGGCGCTTGCGCTCAGCCTCATCATGCAGCCGCGCACCCGCTGATCATCGATCGGCGCGGGGCGCGGTCGCCACGGTGACGACATCGGCCAAGCCGACCGAGTTCAGCAGGATCGACCCTTCGATCAATTGCAGCAGCAGCGCCGCCTGCTGATCACGCCGCGCGGGATCGCCTTCGATCCGTCCGGCAATCCAGACCAGAAAGCCGCGCCCGATCGCTTCCCCCACCGATCGGCAAACCTCATCACCACCCGCCGCCATCGCCGCTGTCTGGAGCCAGAAGCGCATATAGGGCCAGAACGCATCGCCCATCGCCAGCGTCGTCAGCTCGCGTGCCAGCACCGGCGCGGGCTGCGGCGGGGCTTCGGCGAGCACGCCGAGCTGACCCGACAGTCGCGCGGCGACATTGTGCATCAGCGCGGTCATCAGCGCGGCCTTATCGGGAAAATAATAAAGCAGCATCCGGTCGCTGGTGCCGATCGCCTTGCCCAGCGTGCGCAAGCCGGTGTCGCCCATGCCGTTGGCCAGCACATGGTCGGTCAGCCGGTCGAGCAGATCCTGGCGCTTGTCTCGCTTCATGGCATGGGGTTTCGAACCTGCGACCGCTTTGGTCAAGTCGCCGTCATCCCGCCCTCGCCCAGATGGAGCCGGGTGGCGTCCGCGCCGACTTCGGCGAACAGCCCCGGTTCGGTCCCGGTCATCCACACCTGCCCCGTGCCCTGCAGCCGATCGAACAGCGCGGCGCGGCGGCGCGGATCGAGATGCGCCGCCACTTCGTCGAGCAGCAGCACCGGCGCGCGCCCGGTCCGCGCCGCGACCAGTTCGGCATGGGCGAGGATCAACCCGAGCAGCAACGCCTTTTGCTCGCCGGTCGAACACAGGCTCGCGGCCTGGTTTTTGCCGAGATGGGTAACGATCAGGTCGCAGCGGTGCGGACCGGCGAGTGTGCGCCCCACCGCCGCATCGCGCCGCCGCCCGGTTGCCAGCTCGTCGGCCAATGCGGTGCCCGACCAGCCCTCAAGCGCCAGCCCCGCGCGCGCGAACACCCCCTCGGGCTGTTCGGCCAGCCGCGCGGCCAGCAACGCCACCAGCTCGCGCCGCGCCGCATCGATCGCCAGCCCATGCTCGGCCATTTGCGCTTCGAGCGCGCTCAGCCACGCCGGATCGGGCTGGCCGCCCTCCAGCATCTCGGCGAGCAGCCGGTTGCGCGCGCGCATCGCCGCTTCATAGCGATTGGCGTGCACCGCATGGCCGGGAAACAGCGCGAGCGTCAGCCGGTCGAGAAAGCGCCGCCGCTCGCTCGCGGGTTCGGCAAACAGTCGGTCCATCGCGGGGGTCAGCCACAGCACCGTCAGCCAGTCGGCCAGCGCGGTCGCCGCCGCGCTCGCCCCCTGCACGCGCACCAGCCGCCGCTCGCGCGCGTCGGGCTGGGTGCCGGTGGCGATGTCGACATCGCTCGCCAGTGTGGCGGCGACGCCAAAACCGCCGCTGCCGCCCTGCCGCGCCATCTCGCCGGGCGCGGCACGCCGCAAGCCGCGACCGGGGGCCAGCAGCGATACCGCTTCAAGGACATTGGTTTTGCCCGCGCCATTGTCGCCGGTCAGCACGACGAAACCCGGCCCCGGCGCGATCGTCGCGGCGGGATGGCTGCGGAAATCGGTGAGGATGAGGCGAGTCAGCACGATGCCAAGCCTTAGCCCAACTCGCTTGTGTGTCGCGGCCTAAAGCGCGGCCATCGCGATCGACAAGCTGCCGAGCCCAAGCGACAGCGGCAACCGCAGACGGAGCCACCAATCGGGCGCGAGGCCGGTACGCTGGAGTTGCCAGTCGACGGCGAGCGACCCGATCAGCGCGACGCCGATGACGACCAGCGACGGCCCGGGCCACGTCTCGCCCGTCGCCCAGGGCAGAAAACTCGCGAGCGCGATCAGCGACGGCAGCACGGCCGCCACCCACAGCCAGCCCGGCGCCCGCTCGGCCCGCGCAGCAAAGCCCCACCAGATGCCGCCGAGAAAACTCAGGATCAGCGCGGCATAGGCATAGCCCATCGCCAGCGCGAAGAAGCGCAGTTCGTTGTTGCGCTCGAGTAAGACCAGCACGGCCGCGATGTGCGGCAGCAACCCGGCAAAGCCGAGCAACCGAGCAATCGTCGGCGGCATCAGGCGCTCAGGCGCCCAGACCAGGCATAGCCACGGTAGAGCGGGGTGAAGCGCGCGCTCAGGCCAGTGGCGGTCGCGATCCTGTCGAGTGTCGCGGCCAACTCGGCGCGCGGCGACACGTCGAACTGCGCGAGCCAGCCGAACAGCAGCGCGCGAAACGCCCCCGGCAGCCGCTCCTGCTGGCCGAAATCGACGACATCGAGCCGCCCGCCGGGCGCGAGCTTGCTCGCCCCTTCGCGCAAAGCGCCCTGCCAGTCAGGGATCATCGACAGCGTGTAGCTTTGGAATACCCGGTCGAACTGTGCGACACCGAACAGCGCCTGTGCGTCGAACGCGGTGGCATCGCCTTGGGCGAGCGTGATGCGATCGCTCAGCCCCGCCTTGGCGACATTGGCGCGCGCGGTCGTCAGCATCGCTTCGGAAATATCGATCCCGAAATAGCGGGCGTCGGGGAATCTCTTGGCGGCGGCGATCAGATTGCGCCCAGTGCCGCAGCCGATCTCGATCACCGTGCCACCCGCAGGCGGCGCGAGTTCGGCGATCAGACGGTCGCGCCCCAGCAAATAATATTTGCGCGTCAGGTCATAGAAATGGCGCTGGCTGCGATAGATCGCATCCATATGCCCGGCATGATCGCCGGTGG
>JAIETY010000212.1 GCA_019744885.1 Sphingomonas sp. | reverse complement strand
CCGACGAGCTTCAATCCGGGCAGCAACACGCTCGGCCAAGGCTTTAACGGCTGCGTGTTCGGCGCGCAGGGCGGGGCGGCGGGCAATTGCCTGAACAGTGCGCTGCAATCGGTGTCGACCTCGGCCTTCCGCTCACGCGGCGTCGATGCCGTGATTGCGGTCACACGCGGGCGTACCAATTTCGGCATTGGTGCTGGCTATGCGAACCGTTATTATCTGGCGTCCAACGGCGGGCCGGGCTTCACGATCAACGGTTTCGAAGACGAAAGCTATTACGTTCAGGCCTATATCAACCATCAGCTCGATACGCGCACGTCCATCGACGCGAATGTCTTTGCCAACTATTACAAGAGCGGCATCGGCACGCAGATTGGCGTGTATAATGTCGGCGCGATCGGATCGATCAATCGGCGCTTCGGGCGGTTCAATGCCTTTGGCTCGATCGGCATCTATAATTTCGGGCAGGATCAGGCGCCGTCGGTCACGTCGCTTCAGGCACTGGTCGGTGGCCGCTATTCTTTCTGACGATCCGGCGTCAACCGGACAGGATGGTAACGATGTACGATGAGCATTACGGATTGAGCGGTCGACCCTTCCAGCTGACCCCCGATCCTAAATTCTGGTTCGAATCGGCCACGCACAAGAAGGCGATGGCCTATCTTGGCTATGGGCTGAGCCAGGGCGAAGGCTTCATCGTCGTGACCGGGGACATTGGCGCGGGCAAGACCACGCTCGTCGGCCATCTGATGGCAACGATCGACCGCGAGCGACTGCACGCGATCAAGATCGTGTCGACGCAGATCGAAGCCGATGATTTGCTCCGGATGGTCGCGGCGGGTCTCGACATCGATCCGACCGCCATGGTCAAGGCGCAGCTCCTCAGCGCGATCGAGCGCGGGCTGCATGCGGTGGCGCGCAGCGGTCGGCGCACGCTGCTGATCGTCGATGAAGCGCAGGCGCTGCACACCAGCGCGCTTGAAGAATTGCGGATGCTGTCGAACTTCCAGGCGGGCGGGCACGCGCTGCTGCAAATTTTCCTGCTCGGCCAGCCCGAATTTCGCGAGCGGCTGCAGGGGTCGGAGCGACTCGAACAGCTTCGCCAGCGGGTGATCGCGACGCACCATCTCGACCCGATGGGGCCGGACGAAGTCGCGGCCTATATCCGCCACCGGTTGAACATCGTCGGGTGGCAGGGTCGCCCCGGCTTCACCGAAGACGCCTTCGCCGCCCTCTATGCCGGGTCGGACGGCGTGCCGCGCCGGTTGAACCAGCTTGCGGGTCGGGTGATGCTCTATGGCGCGATCGAACAGCTTGATCTGATCGACGGTGCGATCGTCGCCATCGTTAGCGCCGACATGAACGGCGATGCGGCGATCAAGGCGTCGGAACCTTTGGTCTCGGCTGAGACCACGCCTATGCGCGCAGCCGAGCCTGAAGCCGTTCATGTTCCCGAGGTAACGGAAACTCCAGCGCCGTTGCCCATCATCGGCCCCGCCGCGATCGAATCCACCTATGTCGCCGACGTTGCCCCGGTCGAGATGCCTGTTGCGGTGCCGACGATCGCAGAGAGTGACTTCGCGCGCCTTGCCGACCAAGTCGCGAACCTCGATGAAATGGTCGCGCTGCAGGGCCACCGCATCAGCGCGGTAGCCGAGGACGGGCGCGAAGACCGAGCGACTCACGCCGCCACCGAGGCGCGGATTGCCGCACTCGAAGGCCGGATCGAGGAGCAGGAAGCAGCGCTCCGGCGCATCCTGACGTTGCTGATCGACTGGATCGAGAGCGACAGCCACCGCCCCGATCTCGCTGCCTATCGCGGCCTCGCGGGCTAGGGGGACAGGCCATGCTCAACGGGCTGTCGGTTGATGTCGAAGACTGGTTTCAGGTCGGCGCCTTTGAAAAGGTGATCGACAAGCGCGACTGGGACTCGCTGACGCCACGCGTCGAGCGCAACACTGATGCCGTGCTCGCGCTGTTTGCCGAAAGCGGCGTCCGTGCGACCTTTTTCACGCTGGGTTGGGTTGCCGAACGCTATCCCGCGCTGATCCGTCGGATTGTCGACGGCGGGCATGAGATCGCCAGCCACGGTTGGGATCACGACCGCGTTTTCACCATGACTCCCGAGCAGTTCCGCGCCGATCTCTCTCGCGCACGGGCGACGATCGAGGATGCGGCGGGCACCGCCGTTACGGGCTATCGCGCACCGAGCTTTTCGATCGATCAGCGCACGCCCTGGGCGCACGCGATCCTCGCCGAAGCAGGCTATCGTTATTCGTCGAGCGTCGCGCCGCTGGTGCATGACCATTATGGCTGGCGCGACGCCCCGCGCTTCGCCTTTCGCCCGCTCGATGACAGCGACCTGATCGAACTGCCGGTGACGGTTGCAGAGGTTGGCAGCAAGCGGCTGGCGACCGGCGGTGGTTTCTTTCGGTTGTTCCCGGGGGCGTTTTCAAGCTGGGCGGTGCGGCAAGTCAATGCCGCCGCGCGCCCCGCAGTCTTCTATTTCCACCCTTGGGAAATTGATCCGGGCCAGCCGCGCGTTGCCAACGCACCGCTCAAGTCGAAGCTGCGCCACTACAGCCGACTGGGGGCGATGGCAGGCAAGCTGCGCACGCTGATCAAGCGGCATGACTGGGGCCGTGTCGATCAGGTCGTCGCGGTCGAAGCGACCCGCGCGTGACCTTGCCCCTGCTCGCGACACCGCTCGGCCTGCGCACGGCCGATCTGGGCGATGCCCGCGAGCGCGCCCGGATCGACGAGTTCGTGCGTGAACATCCCAACGCCACGCCCTTCCACCTGACGGCTTGGCAACGCGCCGTCGCGCTTGGCTGCGGCCAGCGCGCGCACTGCCTGATCGCCGAACGGGGCAGCGGCGTGATTGCGGGTATCCTCCCGCTCACAGAGATTCGCTCGATCCTGTTCGGGCGTGCGCTGGTATCATCGGGCTTCGGCGTGGGTGGCGGCATCCTGGCCGATCTGCCCGAAGCCGTCACGGCGCTGGCCGAAGCGGGCTGGGCACTCGCCGGTCGGCTCGGCTGTCCGACGATGGAAGTACGCGGTGGGCCGCTGCCCGGCGCCGACTGGCAAGTCGACGACACCAGCTATCTCAATTTCGCGCGCCCGCTGGCGGCCGATGACGATGCCGAGCTCGCCGCGATTCCGCGCAAGCACCGCGCCGAGGTCCGCAAGGGCCTCGCGGCTGACCTTGACGTCGTTTTCGCGCGCGACGCGGTCGCTCAACGCCAGCACTTTGCGGTTTACGCCGAGTCCGTGCGCAACCTCGGCACGCCCGTTTTTCCCCCGCGATTGTTTCGCGAAGTTATCGCCCTTTTTGGCGCAGATGCTGATATAGCGGTTGTGCTGCAGCAGGGGGTGCCAGTGGCCAGCGTTTTGACGCTCTATTTCGGGGGGACTGCCTTTCCCTATTGGGGCGGCGGGACGTTTGCCGCGCGCAGCCTGCGCGCGAATGAGCGCATGTACTTTGCACTGATGAGCCATGCCCGCGCGCGCGGCTGTACGCGCTTCGATTTTGGCCGGTCGAAGGTCGGCACAGGCCCGGCTGCGTATAAGCATCACTGGGGTTTTGAGGGCGTGCCGCTGCGCTATTTCAAACGCAGCGCCGACGGCGAGGCGGTGCGTGACGTCAATCCGCTCAACCCGCGTTATCAGGCCAAGATCGAGCGCTGGAAGAAATTGCCGCTTTGGGTGGCCAATCGCGCAGGGCCGCTGATCGCGCGCGGCCTCGGCTGACATGGGCGACATCTTGTTTCTGGCCCATCGCATGCCTTTTCCGCCCGATCGCGGCGACAAGATTCGCGGCTTTTACATGCTCAAGCACCTCGCCCGGGGCAGCCGCGTCCATATCGTTGCCTTTGCTGATGAGTCCAACGATCTGAAGCGCAAGAGCGGGCTGGTGCCCTTTACCGCGAGCCGGTCGATCATCTTCCGCTCGAAGCCGAAGTGGCTCGCTGCGCTGCAAGCCTTGTTGTGGCAGCGCCCGGTGTCGCTGACCGCGTTCGAAAGCCGCGCCTTCGCCGAAGCCGTGCAAAGCGTGATGTCGCGCCACGCGATCGATACCGTCTTCGTGTTTTCGAGCCAGATGGCACAATATTTGCCGCCCGCAGGTCGGTTTCGGGTGATCATGGATTTTTGCGACATGGATTCGGCGAAATTCGCGGCTTATGCGCAAAGCGCGCGAGGTCCGATGCGCTGGATGATGCAGCGCGAGGCCAATCTGCTGCTTCAGCATGATCGTGGCATTGCGGCGCGCGCCGCCGCCAGTCTGTTCGTCAGCGAAGCCGAAGCCGACCTGTTCCGCAACCGCGCGCGCGCCGAACGCGTCCATGTCGTTGAAAACGGCATCGACACGGCGTTTTTCGATCCCGGTGCGCAGTTCAAGCGGATCGAATCGATCGCAGGGTCGCTGATCGTTTTTACCGGCCAGATGGATTATCGCCCCAATATCGAAGCGGTGCGCTGGTTCGCTGAAACGGTGTTCCCGCATATCCGTGTCAAACACCCAGCCGCGCGCTTCGCCATTGTCGGGCGCAACCCCAGCGATGCTGTTCGCGCGCTGACCAAAATCCCGGGCGTCATCGTGACGGGCGAAGTGCCCGATGTGCGCGGCTGGCTCGCCGCCGCGCAGGTCGTGGTGGCGCCGCTACAGCTTGCGCGCGGGGTGCAGAACAAGGTGCTTGAGGCAATGGCGATGGCACGACCGCTGGTGGCGTCGGCAGCAGCGGCCGAGGGGATTGACCACGGCGACACGATCCGCGTCGGCACGACCGTGGGCGAGATCGCCGACCACATTACCGCGCTGATCGAGGATCCGGCAGCAGGGCAAGCACTCGGCCAGGCCGCGCGCGCGCAAGTGCTCAAGCGCTATGGCTGGTCAGCCCGGCTGGCGGCGCTCGATCCGATTCTGGGGCGCTCATTCGGATCGGCCCGAAGCGCATCGGTTCCGGCATGACGATCGCTTTCGCTGCGCAGAATTTTGCGCCCACGCCGCTGGCATGGCGTCGGCAGGGCGGCATCCTCCTGGGTGTGACCGTCCTATTGCTGGTGTTGTTCGGACATGACGCAGCCGATTTGGCCCGGATTTGGTGGACCAGCACAACCTTTGGGCATTGCCTGTTCATTGGCCCGGTGGTGGGTTGGCTGGTGTGGCAACGGCGGCGCGAGCTTGCCGCGCTGACTCCGGTCGGCTGGGCACCGGGGCTGGCGATCGTCGCGCTCGGCGGGCTGAGCTGGCTGGTCGGCGATGCGGCCGGGGTCGCGCTGGCGCGGCATCTTGGGCTGGTGACGATGGTCCAGGGGGCGGTGGTAACACTGCTCGGCCCGCAGGTCGCGCGCGGGCTGCTGTTCCCGCTGCTCTACGCCTATTTTCTGGTGCCGTTCGGTGAAGGGCTCGAAGGGCCCTTGCAGCAAGTGACAGTCGCGATGACGATCCCGCTGTTGCATCTGGCGGGTGTGCCCGCGCAGGTCGACGGCGTGCTGATCACGATTCCCAACGGCTATTTCGAAGTCGCCGAAGCCTGCTCGGGCGCTAAATTCGTGATCGCGATGTTCGCTTACGGCGTGCTGGTCGCCAATGTTTGCTACGTTAGCTGGGGGCGGCGCGCGGCCTTTTTGGCAATGGCGCTGGTGGTGCCCGTCATTGCCAATGGGCTGCGGGCGTTTGGGACAATCTATGCGGCGCATTTGACCTCGGTCGAGGCAGCGACGGGGTTTGATCACATAGTTTATGGTTGGGTCTTCTTCGGACTGGTAATGGCCGCGGTGCTGGCGATCGGCTGGCGCTGGTTCGATCGCGATCCCGACGCGGCGTGGATCGACCTCGCGCGCCTGCCGGTGCCACGACGGACGATTGACCCGTGGCTTGCCGGGGCACTGGTCCTGACTGTGGCAGCGGCATTTCCGGCATGGAGCAGCGTTGCGACCGGGCGCGCCGACACTTTGCCCGCGCGCATTGCCTTGCCTGAGGTGCCGGACTGGCATCAGGTGCCGTCGAGCACCCGCGCGCCTTGGTCGCCCTATTATCCCGGTGCTGACCACTTCCTGATCGGTCGCTATGCCGATGCGCAAGGACATCAAGTCGATCTCGCAATCGCGGTCTATGCCAGCCAGCGTGAAGGGCATGAAGTAATCGCTTTTGGTGTCGGGCCTTTGCGCGAAGATGATCGCTGGGTCCGCGTCAGTGGCTTGCCGCCTGTGGCTGGCGGCGCGGCGATGCGGATCACCGCGCCGGGGCCGGTCGAGCGCGTCGTGGTGAGCTGGTACCGGATCGGTGACACGCTGACGGCAAGCCCCGCCTCAGTTAAGCTGGCGACGCTGCGTGTGCGCCTGTTGGGCGGGCGGCAGGCTGCTATTGCGGTGCATGTGTCGGCGGAGGAGCCGGACGGTGAGGCCGCTATCGCGCGCTTCCTCGCCGCGCTCGGCCCGGTCGAACGAATCGCCGATCATAGCGCGGGCATTCACTGATGTGCGGCATTGCGGGGCTGTTCTACCCCGGTACGCCCAAGCCGATCGACCCGGCGCGCATCGTTGCGATGACCGATGCGCAGGCGCATCGCGGGCCAGACGGGGCAGGGGTGTGGACCGCGCCCGGGATCGGGCTTGGCCATCGCCGCCTTGCGATCATCGATCTCGGCGGCGGCGCCCAACCAATGCACAGCGCCGATGCGACGCTGACGGTCAGCTATAATGGCGAGATCTACAACTTCGCCGAAGTGCGTTCCGAGCTTGAGGCCAAGGGCGCGCATTTCCGCACTGACAGCGATACCGAAGTGCTGCTGCACGGCTGGGCCGCCTGGGGTCCGGCGATGCTCGACCGGCTCAACGGCATGTTCGCGCTCGCGCTCTATGACGATCGCCGCAAAGCGCTGTTTCTGGCGCGCGATCGCATGGGGGTGAAGCCGCTCCATTATGTGGTGCTGTCGGACGGCGCCGTGGCGTTCGCGTCGGAACTAAAAGGGCTGCTGGCGCACCCGCTCGTCCGGCGCGCACCCGATATCCGCGCGGTCGAGGATTTCATGGCGCTCGGCTATGTCCCCGACGACACGTGCTTAGTCGCGGGTGTGCAGAAGCTCGCGGCGGGTCATTTCCTGCTGATCGAACGCGGCAAGCCGGTACCCGCGCCGCAGCAATGGTGGGACCTCGACTTCAGCAACCGGACGCGCGCTTCGGTGAGCGCTGTCGAAGAAGAACTGCTCGACCGGATGCGCGCCGCTGTGCGGTTACGGATGATCGCCGATGTGCCGCTCGGCGCGTTCCTGTCGGGCGGAGTCGACAGTTCGGCGGTCGTTGCCCTGATGGCGGAGGGCTCGCGGCGGGCGGTGAAGACCTGCACGATCGGGTTCGACGCCGCTGATCATGACGAACGCG
>JAIETY010000190.1 GCA_019744885.1 Sphingomonas sp. | reverse complement strand
GGTCGAAGAGACGCCTGCGGCCGACGCGTAAATGCGTGGCCAAACCCCCGTTACGCTCGCCGTCGTCGTCGGCGCGCACGGCGTGACGGGGGAAGTCCGCCTGAAGGTCTTCACCGACGATTTGAGGCGCTACAAGCTTTTCAATGGCGGCGCGCTGACGCTCAAATCGCTGCGCGACGGCAATAATGGCGCGATTGCGCGCTTTGCCGAAGTGGCCGATCGCAACGCCGCCGAGGCGATGCGCGGCACCGAAATCACGGTGCCCCGCGCCGATTTGCCCCCGCTGGGCGAAGGTGAATATTACCACGCCGATTTGCTCGGGCTGCCGGTGGTTTCGACCGACGGTGTCGAGATCGGACGCGTCGTCGCGATCGACAACTTCGGCGCGGGCGACGTGATCGAGATCGAACGCGCTTCCGAGAATGGAAAGCCTGGTGCGCGCTTCATGGTGCCGATGCGTGCCGACGCGGTTCCCGACTGGAATGATGTGCAGTTGGTGGTCACTGCCGCCTTTGCCGAGGGCTGAACGAGGGCCTTGCCACTCATACCCTAGTATGTTACTAGGAATTTAAATGAGCCGCGACACTGCTTCGCCCTCGACCCTTGACCACCCGGTGTGGCAGCGCCTTTCCTGTTACCAGATCGGACCTGACGACGCGGCGCTGATTTTCGCCGCGCGGTTGGCGCGCGAGAATGGTTGGAGCGCCGATTACGCCGCACGCGTAATTGAGGAATATCGCCGCTTCGCCTTTCTCGCGGTCACCGGCGAAGGCGACGTCACGCCGTCCGATGCGGTCGACCAAGCCTGGCACCTGCACCTCACCTACACCCGCGATTATTGGGAGCGCTTCTGCCCCGAGGTGCTCGGCAAGGCGCTGCATCACGGGCCAACCGCTGGCGGCGACGCCGAGCGCGGTCGCTTTTTCCGGCAATATGCCGACACGCTTCAGCGCTATGAGGCCGTGTTCGGCCCCGCGCCGGCCGATATCTGGCCGAGCGCGCAGCAGCGTTTGCTCGAGGATCCGCGCGCGCGTCGGGTACACCCGCGCGATGGGATCGTGATTTCCAGGAAGGCTGTGCGGCGGGCGATGGTCGCCTCGATGGTTGCCGCGATTGCCCTCCTGCTGTGGTGGAGGACGTAATGGGACTGGGACCCTTTGACTTACACGGACCCGCTTTTCTGACATTGTACGGCGTGCTGCTGGCCATCACGATTGTCGCGGGCTTCGCCATCCCGCGCTGGCTGCGGCCCGAAGGGCGCAGCGCTCGGCTGACCGACCCCGATCAGATCGCCTATCTCGCGGGCGGATCGCTGCGCTACGTCGATGCGGTGGTGACGCGGATGCTGGCAGCCGGCAAGATCGCGATTGACGGACGCAACGCGGTGCACATCGTCGCCCCGCCGGTGCTCGCCGCTGGCCCAGAGCGATCGGTGCTCGCGCTGCCGACGCCGGCGCCTTGGGCGCGGGTGACCAAGGCCGTGTCGGGCCATAGGCTGATGATCGAGGCGCAGCTCGTCCACGCCGAACTGTTGATCGATCGGGCTACCGCGCTTCAGCTCCGCTTCTGGCAGACCACGCCCTATCTGCTGCTCATCGCCTTTGGGGCGATCAAATGGGACATTGGCATCGGGCGTGGACGCCCCATTGGCTATCTGACAGCCTTCCTGATGGTCACGGCTATCTTCGCGCTTGTTCGCTTCGCGAGCGTAGGCCGGCGGACTCGCAGCGGCATTGAAGCCTTGGCATCGGTGAAGGCAGGCGCTGATCGATTGCGCCGCGCGCCGACCGATGATGAACTGCCGATGGCCGTGGCCTTGTTCGGCACGACCGTGCTCGCCGGATCGGCGTGGCATGACTATCACACGATGCGCGCCGCAAGCAGCTCGGGCGACGGCGGCAGCAGCGGCGCGGACGGTGGTGGCGGCTGCGGCGGTGGGGGCTGCGGTGGTTGCGGGAGTTGACGGGGTTGCGCTGATTGTATATACGGAGAGTATATCCGGAGAACGGCAATGAGCGAGGAATATCAGGGCAAGACATTCAAGTCAGGCAATTCGGTTGCACTGCGCCTGCCCAAGGGCATGGGCATTCCCGAAGGCACCGAAGTTCGGATGGTGAAGGAAGCGCCGATGTCATTCAGGGTTGAGCCGGTCGACGCGCCGCGCAAGAAAATCGACATCAGCGGTTTTGCCGGCAAGGCGCCTGGTGCAAAACTTATCCCACATGGGGACTTTGACGAGCGCCCCAGCACGATTGCCCGGCGGCTGGCTGAAGCTGATAAGTGACCCGATTTATGATCGATGCCGACATGGCGATTTATGCCATGTCGGAAAGGCACTCGCGGCTCAACGACAGGCTAGCAGATTGCTACCCCGGCGACGTGGCGATCTCCGCGATTAGTTTCGCGGAGATCGCTGTGGGCAGCTATGTCGGGAAGCCGCCTCGTGCCGAGGTGCTGGCAGCTTTTGTCAGCGTCGTTCCGATCTTGCCCTTCGACGAAGGGGCGGCCCGGGAATATGCTCGACTTCCCTTCAAGCGCGCCCGCTTCGATCGATTGCTCGCGGCGCATGCGCTCAGCCTCGACGCAACGATCGTCACGAACAACGAGAGCGATTTCCTGGACGTGCCGCGGCTGAGGGTTGAGAATTGGACGCTATAACCCCTCAGCCAACCTTAGACCGCGTTATCGCGATCGTGGCCTATCACAGCGGTGTCAGACTGGAGAAGCTTTCCGCACAATCGGCTATCGACCAGGACGTGGGCATTTCGGGAGATGATATCACCGAACTGGCCGAAGCCTTTGCCAAAGAATTCGGTGAGCATGTCTGGGAATGGCCGTGGCATCGGTTTTGCGAACTGAGCGAACCAAGCGTTCTGGTTTTCCCGTATTTGATCTGGCGGCTCCTGACATGGCCCATCCGGGGTCGACTGTTCGACCCCAGCAAGTTCGAGCGCCTCGAATTAGGCCATATTGCCGCGGTCATCGAACGCGGCGAATGGTTCGAGCCATGACATTCGCCACCACCATCCTCACCCTCTACCCCGACATGTTCCCCGGACCGCTCGGCCAGTCGATTGCGGGCAGGGCGCTCGGCGAGGCAAAGTGGTCCCTCAACGCTGTCAACATCCGCGACTTCGCGATCGACCAGCACCGGACCGTCGATGACACCCCGGCGGGCGGCGGGGCAGGGATGGTGCTCCGCGCCGATGTCGTCGCTGCCGCGCTCGACAGCGTCGCTGATGATCGCCCGATCCTCGCCATGACGCCACGCGGCGCGCCGCTCACGCAGGCCCGCGTTCGCACCCTCGCAGGAGGCCCCGGCGCCATCATTCTGTGCGGTCGCTTCGAAGGCTTTGACGAGCGACTGTTCGAAGCACGCGCCATCGAACAAGTCTCGATCGGCGACTATGTCCTCTCCGGCGGGGAAATGGGCGCGCTGGTGCTGCTCGACGCTTGCATTCGCCTGCTTCCCGGCGTAATGGGCGCGCCTTCCAGCGGGGATGAGGAAAGCTTCGAAAGCGGCCTTCTCGAATATCCGCATTATACCCGACCTGTTGAATGGGAAGGGCGCACGATCCCCGAAGTGCTGCGATCGGGGGATCATGCGAGGATCGCGGCGTGGCGCAAGTCACAGGCCGAGACCGATACACGGCTAAGGAGGCCCGACCTTTGGGAGCGTCATGAGGGCGCTCGGGTCAGCTCTCCCTCTGGCGCGCGGCGACAGACGAAGGACGACTGAGATGAACATCATCCAGCAGATTGAAGCCGAGAATATCGCCAAGTTTCTCGAGGCGAAGAAAATCCCCGAATTCCGCCCCGGCGACACGCTGAAGGTCGGCGTGAAGGTCGTCGAAGGCGAGCGCACCCGCGTCCAGAATTACGAAGGCGTGTGCATCGCGCGCTCGAACAAGGGCATGGGCAGCAACTTCACCGTGCGGAAAATCAGCTTCGGCGAAGGCGTCGAGCGCGTTTTCCCGCTCTATTCGCCGAACATCGATTCGATCGAAGTGGTGCGCAAGGGCATCGTGCGGCGCGCGAAACTCTATTATCTGCGCGGTCGCCGCGGCAAGTCGGCGCGTATCGCCGAGCGTCGCGACACCAAGGGCGAATAAGCGCTTACCAGCGTCAAGTTTACGAACGGCCGTCCTGCACATCGGGGCGGCCGTTTTCGTTTGCGGCGTCGGGCGGCTTGGCTAGACAGCACAGCATTCCAGCAACGGACGTGCGCCCGATGAACGAACTTGACCTGATCGCCGATGCCGATGCCCGCGCCAATGCCTATCTGGCGGGCGTGGCGACCAAGCGCGTCTATCCCGATGCCAATGCGCTGGCGGCGCTGGTTGGGTTCGATGAAGCACTCCCCGACCAAGGGCAGGACGCCGATGCGACGCTTGCCCTGCTCGACGATGTCGGCTCGCCCGCGACGGCGGTGTCGAACGGGCCACGCTATTTCGGCTTCGTGATCGGTGCAGCACTTCCGGCGGCTGCCGCTGCCGAGCGGCTGATGCTGGCGTGGGATCAATGCGCGTCGTCGTTCGTCAACTCGCCCGTGGCCGCCACCGTCGAGGCCGTCGCGGCGCGGTGGGTGCTCGATATTCTCGATCTGCCGCGCGGCAGCGCCGTTGGCTTTGGCACGAGTGCCACGGCCTGTACGATCGCGACAGTGTCGGCCGCCCGCCAAAAGCTGCTCGCGCGGGCGGGGTGGGATTTTGCGCAGGACGGGTTGACCGGCGCGCCCGAGGTCAAGGTGATCGTATCGGCCAGCGTTCACATCACCGTGCGCAAGGCACTGCGCGTGCTGGGCTTCGGCATGGCGCGGCTGATGATCGCGCCGGTGGATGGTCAGGGGCGGATCGATCCCGCGCAGCTCCCCGCGTTCGACGACCGCACGATCCTGTGCCTGCAAGCGGGCGAGGTGAACACCGGCGCGTTCGATGATTTCGCGACGATCATTCCGAAGGCCAAGGCTGCGGGGGCTTGGGTCCATGTCGATGGCGCGTTCGGGCTATGGGCGCGCGCGTCGTCGCGGCGTGCGCTGACCGCGGGTGTCGAGCTCGCCGATAGCTGGACCACCGACGGGCATAAATGGCTCAACACGCCCTATGACGGCGCGATGGCGATCTGCGCCGATGCTGATGCGCTGGCGGTCGCGATGAACAGCGATGCGGCTTATGCGACGGCATCGAAGGATGCCCAGAAGAACCTGACCATGGAATTTTCGCGGCGCGCGCGCGGGGTGCCGATCTGGGCAGCTTTGCGCTCGCTTGGGCGCGAGGGCGTGGCGGCGATGATCGACCGCCACTGCGATCAGGCGGCGCGGCTGGGCGATCGGCTGCGCGCGGGCGGGTTTGACGTGCTCAACGATGTGGCGATTAATCAGGTGCTGGTGCGCGCTGCATCGGATGCGGCGACTGATGCAATCCGCGAGCATGTGACGGCGACCGGCGCGGCGTGGTTCGGCCCGACGGTGTGGCAGGGGCGTCCTGCGTTTCGGCTGAGCGTGTCGTCATGGCGGACCGAGGATGCCGACATCGAGGTGCTGGCCGACGCGCTGATCGCGGCGCGGGCTGTGGTCGAAGGGTAATCAAGCCAATCTCGCTCATTCCGTTCGTGTCGAGCGAAGTCGAGACACGGGCCTCATCGCTTGACGCCCGCCCCTCGACTTCGCTCGGGACGAACGGTGGGAAGGGGACGCGGCGGATTTTCAATCCCCTTTACGCAGGCCCTCGACCCCGTAATAACGCGTTCGCCGCCATTCGTGCGCGCGAAAAATCGGGACTGGAGATGGCGTGTGATCAAGGCTTTGGGCGTCGCTGCATTGGCGGCTGGCATGCTGCTGACTTCGGGAGCACCCGCCATGGCCGCTGACACGCCGCAGAAGCTCACGCTCGAACGCCTGTTCGCCAGCCCCGACCTGTCGGGTTCGCAGCCGCGCGGGCTGAAGCTGTCGCCCGACGGCAGCCTGCTCACGTCGCTGCGCCCGCGCGCCGACGAGAAGGAGCGGTTTGATCTGTGGGCGCTCGACACCAAGACCGGTCGCGAATGGATGCTCGTTGACTCCAAGGCCATCGGCTCGGGCGCCGAACTTTCCGAAGCCGAAAAAATGCAACGCGAGCGTGCGCGGATCGGCGGGTCGCGGGGCATTGTTGCCTATGACTGGACGCCCGATGGCAAGGCGATCCTCGTGCCGCTCGACGGCGACCTGTTCCTCGCGCACCTCGACGGCAAGGTCGACCGGCTGACCAACAGCCCCGAGGGCGAGCTCAATCCCGTCGTCAGCCCCAGGGGCGGCTATGTCAGCTTCGTGCGCGAACAGAATCTTTTCGTCCAGCCGATTGGCGGCGCCGCGCCATGGATGGCGACCCAGAGCGGCAAAGGCACGGTCCATTGGGGCGAGGCTGAGTTCGTGGCGCAAGAGGAAATCGACCGCCGCACGGGCTATTGGTGGTCACCCGACGAAAAGCTGATCGCGGTCGAGAGGTTCGACGAAGCCACTGTTGGCATCGTCACGCGCGCCGCGATTGGCGCGGATGGCACCAAGGTGGTCGATCAACGTTATCCCGCCGCGGGCACGCCCAATGCGCTGGTCGAGCTTTACGTGATGAAGCCCGATGGCAGCGCCTCGGTAAAGGTCGATCTCGGCAGCAATCCCGATATCTACCTCGCCCGCGTCGACTGGACGCCCGACGGCAAGACCTTGCTCGTCCAGCGCCAGAGCCGCGACCAGAAGACGCTCGACATGCTGAGTGTCGACCCCGCCACGGGCAAGGCCAGCGTGCTGTTTACGGAGAAATCGGGCGACCGGAGCTGGCTCAACCTGACCGATGCGTATCAGCCACTGAAGGACGGGTCGCTGATTTGGCGCTCGGAGCGGACGGGCTTTGGCCATCTCTACCATTTCAAAGGTGGGCAGTGGACCGCGCTGACGAGCGGCAACTGGGTCGTCCAGGACATCGCCGGGATCGACGAAGCCAAGGGCCGCATCTTCTTTACCGGCAACAAGGACGGTGTCCTCGAAAAGCACCTCTACGCCGTCGATATTGCCAAGCCCGGCCAAGTCACGCGGCTGACCGAGGCGGGTTGGTGGAACGGCGCGACGATGGATGGCGCCGCGAGCCGGATCATCGTCGCGCGGTCGAACCCGACCCAGCCGACCCAGCTCTACCTCGCCGACGCGACCGGCAAGCGGCTGCGCTGGATTAACGAGAATGCGCTGAAGGAAGGGCACCCCTATTTCCCGTTCCTCGCGCAGCATCAGGAGCGCAAGTTCGGCACGATCAAGGCCGATGATGGCACCGAACTCTTCTGGGAAATGATCACGCCGAAGCTGGAGCCGGGCAAGACCTATCCCGTTTTCTTCCAGCATTATGGTGGCCCCGGCGCGCAGCAGGTAACGCATGCGTGGAATGGCGCGCTGCCGCAATATCTGGTGAGCCGCGGTTATATCTATTTCCAGATCGATAATCGTGGCTCGATCAATCGCGGCAAGGCGTTTGAGGATCATATCTATCACGCCATGGGCAGCGTCGAAGTCGCCGATCAGCTTGCGGGTGCGGGCTATCTCAAGACCTTGCCGTTCGTCGATGCGAAGCGGATCGCGATCAATGGCTGGTCCTATGGCGGCTATATGACGCTGAA
>JAIETY010000199.1 GCA_019744885.1 Sphingomonas sp. | reverse complement strand
GCCGACAGCATCAGCGCAAAGGTCGAATCGCCGCCGATGTTGATCTGGTCGAGCGGGTCCATCTGGACGGCAACGGTTAGGGTCATGGGGCTGAGTTCCTGAAGCCGATCGGGTCGAGCGGTGACCGCGCTTATCTAGGCGGTGATGCGCGCGAAGTCATCCGATCCACGCATTCTCGATATGCCGTAGCTGCGCGCTCGGGGCGATCAGGATCACGTCGATGCGGATATCCTCGCCCTGCGTCGCATAGGTCGCCGCGAGCGCCTCGGCGGCAGCGGCGACGCGGGCGAGGCGGCGCTCGTCGATCGCGAAGTCGAGTTCGGCGGCAGTCGCGCGGACTTTCACTTCGACGAAAGCGATCAGGCCTTTGCGCTTGGCGACCAGATCGACTTCGCCGACTTTGGTTCGCACCCGCTCGGCGACGATCGTCCAGCCGAGGCGCTTCAGGTGCGCCGCCGCCAGCGTCTCGCCCTCGCGCCCGCGTGCCTCGGCGGCTTGCCGCTCGGCCTTCACCCCTTCAACTCCAGCGCCCGCGCGTAGAGCGCCTTGCGGTCGAGCCCCAAAGCCTTCGCGACTTCGCTCGCGGCCTGCCCGGTCGACAGCCGGGTCAGTGCTTCGGCGAGCGCCGTATCGGCATCGGCGGCGCTGGCGGGGGCGGCTTCGCCCGGCGGGGCGACGACGATGACGATCTCGCCCTTGGGCGGCGCATCGGCATAGCGCGCGGCGAGGCTCGACAGCGTCCCCGTCACGGCTTCCTCGAAATGCTTGGTAATCTCGCGTGCCACCGCTGCCTCGCGGTCGCCAAGCCCTTCCGCCAGTGCCGCCAGCGCGCTGCCCAGTCGCGGCCCGCTTTCGTAAAACACCAACGTCGCGCGCACCCCCGCCACTTCGGCAATCGTGCTCGCCCTTGCGCCCGCTTTCGACGGCAGGAAGCCCATGAACAGGAAGCGGTCGGTCGGCAGCCCCGCGAGCGTCAGCGCCGCCACCGCCGCGCATGGCCCGGGGATCGTCACCACCGGATGCCCCGCCGCGCGCGCGTCGCGGACCAGCTTGTAGCCGGGGTCCGAAATCAGCGGCGTCCCGGCATCGGACACCAGTGCCACCGATTCGCTGCCCATCCGCGCGATCAGGCCGGGGCGCACGGCTTCTGCATTGTGATCATGATAGGGCTGCATCGGCCGTTTGACGCCGATATGCTGGAGCAGCCGCGCCGTCACGCGGCTGTCTTCGACCGCGATTATGTCAGCGTGCGCCAATATGTGCGCGGCACGCGGCGAAAGATCACCGAGATTGCCGATCGGGGTGGCGACGATATAGAGGCCGGGCGACAAGGCGCTGTTGTTCGGGGCGGCGTTCATTAGGGTGGGACCATGACAGACACTGCGGTACGTCGGCAACTCGCCAAGGGCTGGGGCCGGAAATTGATCGGCGCAGCGCTCGGGCTGATGCTCGCTGCGTGCCAGACGGTGGTGCCGCGCGGGCCTGCCGCACCGCCGCCGTCGGCGCCGCCGCCGGTCGCACGGCCCGTCACCCCGCCGCGCGTCGATACCGGCATTCCGCAGGACAGCGCGCGCCAGCGGATCGCGCTGCTCGTGCCGCTGACCGGGTCCAATGCCGGGGTCGGCCAGAGCATCGCCAACGCAACCCAGCTCGCGATTCTCGATCTGCGCAACGAAGCGATCCGCATCACCACTTATGATACCAATTTGGGCGCGGCGGCAGCGGCGCAAAAGGCGCTGGCCGACGGCAACCGGCTGATCCTTGGGCCGCTGCTCGCCGATGATGCGCGCGTTGTGGGGCCGATCGCCCGGCGCGCGGGCGTGCCCGTCGTCACTTTCTCGAACGATAGCGGCGTCGCGGGCAACGGCACCTTCGTGCTCGGCTATGCGCCTGCCCAGTCGATTGCGCGCGTTGTTGATTATGCTGCGTCAAAGGGGATTCGCGATTTCGCCGGATTGGTGCCCAATGGCCTTTACGGCGACCGTGCATCCACCGCGCTGCTGCGCGCGGTTGAGGACAGCGGCGGGCAAGTGGTTAGCCTGCAAACCTATGACCGCCAGCCCGGATCGCTGACGGCGGCAATCACGCGCATGGGCCGCGCTTCGCCCTATCAGGCGGTGCTGATCGCCGATTCGGGCAGCGTCGGCGCGACGGCGGTGCCGATCATCCGCCGCAGCGGCGGGCCGACCGCGCAGGTGCTGGGCACCGATTTGTGGAACACGGAAAGCGCGGTCGCTGCCGCCCCCGCGCTGCAAGGCGCGTGGTTTGCGAGCGTATCGGACGGACTCTACCGCCAATATGCGACCAAATATCGGGTGCGGTTCGGCAAGGCGCCCTATCGCCTGTCGAGTCTCGGCTATGATGCCGTCCTGCTGACGGTGCGGATCATGCGCGACTGGCCGATCGGCACGCCATTCCCGATCGACCGGCTGAGCGATCGCGGCGGCTTTGCCGGCCTCGATGGCGCCTTCCGCTTCGGCCCCGACGGCGTCGCCCAGCGCGCGCTCGAAGTGCAGGAAATCCGCGGCGGCACAACGGTAACGGTCAGCCCCGCGCCGACGGGATTTGGGAAGTAGGGCGCGCTTTCAATGTCGGAAAAGCTGTGTCAGGCCTTGCTGGCTCTTTGACAGCGTAAGCCATCGGACCCGACCGCCCCCCTGGGATGGTCGTGACCTTTGTAACTTTCCAGCCCCGTCAACCGTTCGTGTCGAGCGCAGTCGAGACACGGGCGTGAGGCGCGTCGCTTGCGGCCCGTCCCTCGACTGCGCTCGGGACGAACGGAGAAGGGAAGGTAAGGCCGAACGCCTCACCCCAAAATATGCATCCACAGTGGCGTGTCGGTCAGGCTCGGCGAGCCGCGCAGCCGGTCGAGTGCCTGTGCCACCGCGCGTTCGGGGCCTTCGTGGGTGACGATCGCGACCAGCACGCTGCCGTCGCCCACCCGCCCGCGCTGGATCAGGCTTTCGATCGACACGCCCGCGTCGCGCATCGCCGCTGCAATCTCGGCGAGGACGCCCACCTTGTCGGCGACGATGAAGCGGACATAAGCGCGCCCGATCCGGTCGCCGCTGTCGGCGGGGTGGGTGTCGGCAAGCTCGGCGGCGGGCATCGCATAAGGCGCGCCATATTCGCCGCGCGCGATGTCGATCAGGTCGGCAACCACCGCTGAGGCGGTCGGGCCATCGCCCGCACCTGCGCCCTGGAACAGCAAACGGCCGACAAAATTGCCCTCGGCCACCACCGCATTGGTCGCTCCGGTGACATGCGCGAGCGGATGATCGACCGGCACCAGATGCGCATGCACGCGCTGGAACAGTCCCTGCGCCCCCGCTTCGGCAAGCCCGATCAGCCGGACGCGGTAGCCAAGGGCAGCTGCCTCGGCGATGTCGGCGGCGAGGATGTGGCGGATGCCGCTCGCCGCCACCGCGCCGAACGCCGGCCGCGTGCCGAACGCGACGCTGGCGAGGATCGACAATTTGTGCCCGGCATCGATGCCGTCAATATCGAAGCTCGGGTCGCTTTCGGCAAAGCCCAATGCCTGCGCCTCGGCCAGCACCTCGGCGAAGTCGCGCCCCTCCGCTTCCATCTTCGACAGGATGAAATTGCACGTGCCATTGAGGATGCCATAGACCCGCGCAATGTCATTGGCGGCGGCACCCTCGCGCAGGCCCTTGATGACGGGAATGCCGCCCGCCACCGCAGCTTCGAACTTCAGCGGCGCGCGCGCGGCTTCGGCAGCGGTCGCGAGCTCGAGCCCGTGATGCGCGATCATCGCCTTGTTCGCCGTGACCAAGCCCTTGCCCGCCGCGAGCGTGGCGCGGGCGAGCGCCAGCGCGGGGCCGTCGGAGCCGCCGATCAGCTCGACGATCACGTCGGCATCGGCCTCGGCGAGCTTGGTAGTGTCATCGACCCAGCCGAAGCGCGCGATGTCGACGCCGCGATCCTTGGCCCGGTCGCGCGCCGAGACAGCGACGATCTCGATCCGCCGCCCGGCGCGCCGCGCGATCAGGTCGCCATTGGCGTCAATCAGCCGGATCACCCCGCCACCAACGGTGCCAAGGCCAGCAAGGGCAATGCGCAAGGGTTTTGTTTCGCTCATCGCCTATGGGTGGCGGTGGCGCGGCGTGGGGTCAAGCCTTCACCAGCCCGATCTCGACCAGCCGCTCGTGCAGATAATCATGCGCGGTGATCGGGGTGGGGTAGCGATTGGGATTGGTCGCGCTCACGCATCCCGGCAGCGTCTCGATCAGGAAATCGGGCGCGGGGTGGAGGAAGAAGGGCATCGAATAGCGCGACGACCCGCGCCGCTCGGGCGGCGGGTTGACGACGCGGTGGGTGGTCGAGGGCAGGACATGGTTGGTCAGCCGCTGGAGCATGTCGCCGACATTGACGACGAGCGCGCCCTCAGGCGGCTTCACGGCCAGCCAGCGCCCCCCATTACCTTGGCTGCGGTCGAGCAGCTCGAGCCCCGCTTCCTCGGCACCGAGCAGCAGCGTGATCAGGTTGATGTCCTCATGCGCGCCGGCGCGCACGCCTTCCGCATCGGCGGGGATCGGCGGATAATGGAGCAGCCGCAGGATCGAATTGCCATCCTTCACCGCCGGGTCGAACCAGTCGGGCGCAAGACCCAGGTGCCGCGCGATCGCCGACAGGATCACGTCGCCCGCGCGGTCGAAGGCGGCGAAGAGCGCGGTGAAGGTGTTGCGAAATCCTTCGGGCCGGTCGGGCCAGATGTTCGGCGGCATCACGCTTTCGAACGCGTGCCCGGCAGGCAGCGGGCGGCCGACGTGCCAGAATTCCTTCAGATCGACGGCACTCGCACCCTTGGCGATCTCGGTCTTGAACGGGGTATAGCCGCGCTGACCGCCCCCGGCGGGGGTGAAATAGCCGCGCTTTTCGGCTTCGGGCAGGTCGAAGAATGCCTTGGTCTGGCCCCAGGCGCGGTCGACCAGATCGGCGGGGACGCCGTGATCCGCGACGACGGCAAAGCCGAAACGCTCGAACGAGGCGCCAATCGCGGCGGCAAAGCCAGCGGGGTCGTCGCGGTCTTGGTTGAGCGACAATGTGGGAATCTGGTCGAGCGTGTCGAGCATTTGCGTAGCGTCCGAAAGGGTTGGTCGCTCCACAATAGGGCGCCCGACCGCGCGCCGCCAGAGGCTCAGCTCTTGCTGACGACGCCCATCGCGTTGCCACCCGGCGCGTCGGTCAGATCGAGGCGGAAGGGCTTGCCGTGATCGTCGGTGCCGACCAGGCTGTTGGCTTCGGCGCGCAGCTTATAGCCCGCCTTGCCGAGTTCGCCCGCATACCAGGCGCGCAGCTTGGCGGGCGGGGCGGGGCTCCAGAAGCTGAAGCTCGTCATGTCGTCGGGTTCGTGCGGCATGATCTTGCTCGCCTCGACCAGCTTCGATCCGGGATAGAGCGCGAATTTGGCCATGTCGGCCATGCTGCCGTCGGGCATGGGCATCGGCATGGTCGTGGCATTGGCGACCATTGTATCGTTCATGTCGGCCAGCGCGCCGCGATCGGTCGGCTCGGGCGCAGCGCCGCAACCGGCAAGGGTGAGGGCAAGCGTAAGGGCGGCAAGCGGCAAACGGGTCATGGCAAGCGCTCCGAGGGGGGTGATGCCTCTAGTCCCCCCGCGATGCGCTCCGCGTCAAGCGACGGGACGAAACGGGACCGATGTGGGAGAATAAGCGACCGCACTTAGCCGCCTGCGGTGACGATGGCCTTGCTCTTGCCGGTGCCCGCGGGTTCAAAGTCGATGCGGAACGGCTTTTTCTCGTCGTCGGTACCGATCAGGCTGTTGCCTTGTGCCTTCAGCGTGAAATTGGCCTTGCCAAGCCGCTCGGCGAACCAGTCGCGCACGGTTGCTGGATCAGCGGGGCTGTCGAAGCCGATGCGGACCTTGCCATTGCCCTTGTCGCCATCGCCTTCGCTGCTGGCGTCGAGGTTGAAGCTGCTGACGGTCGATCCGGGATAGAGATGGACGCCGTTGAACTCGACATTGCTGGCATCGAGCTTGAGCTTGGGCAGCTTCAGATTGCCCGAAAAGCCGGGCACCTTGATCGCGAAATTGCCGTCGGTGCCGTTGCCGCTGAAGCTGATCGCGCTGTCGCCATCCTTGTCGCCGCAGGCAGCGAGCGGGGCAGCCAGCAAGGCAAGGAGAACAAGCGCGCGCATCGGGAACCTTTCGAAGGTGATGTACATCGATAATGCGCACTGCCGGTGAAGGCGTCAATCGCGGTTGTTGCGACGCGGCGATTAGCGAGTGACGCACGGCCGCCAATCGGGCATGGGCGCCCGATGAACGCTCCCCAAGCCATTGACCAGGAACAACGCGCGCCGATCGGCTTTGTCGAGTTCGTCGCGCTCGTTGCCTCGCTGATGGCGCTGACCGCGCTCGGCATCGATTCGATGCTGCCCGCCTTGCCCGCCATCGGCACGGCGCTGGGCGTGGCGAGCGAGAATGAGCGGCAATTCGTGATCAGTTCCTTTTTGCTCGGATTCGGGCTGGCACAGCTCGTCCATGGCCCGCTTGCTGATCGCTATGGGCGCCGCCCGGTGTTGCTGATCGCGCTGGCGGGCTATGTCGTCGCCAATCTGGTGGCGGCGTTTTCGAGCAGCTTCATGCTGCTGCTCGTCGCGCGGTTCGCGAGCGGGCTCGCGATTTCGGCGTCGCGCGTGGTGACGGTGGCGCTAGTGCGCGATTGCTTCTCGGGCCGGGCAATGGCGCGGGTGATGAGCCTTGCCTTCATGGTGTTCATGGCCGCGCCGGTGTTGGCGCCGTCGTTCGGCCAGCTCATCCTGTTGTTCGGCAGCTGGCGGCTGATTTTCGTGCTGATTGCGGCGGTCAGCGGCGGTGTGCTGGCTTGGTTTGCGATTCGCATGCCCGAAACGCTCGCGCCCGAACGGCGCCACCCGCTGTCGATCGAGCGGCTGGTGGCGGACTGGCGCGTGACGCTGACCGACCGCGCGTCGATTGGCTATACGCTGGCCGCGACGGCGCTGCTCGGCGCGCTTTATGGCTTCATCAATTCGGTGCAGCAGATTGTCGCTGCGCTGACGGGGAGTGACGATCTGCTCGTGCCGGTGTTCATCGGCGTTGCAAGCATGATGGCGCTCGCCAACCTCATTAATTCGCGCATCGTGATCCGGCTCGGCACGCGGCGGATTTCGCATAGCGCGCTGGCGGCCTTCATCGTGCTGGCCGGGGTGCATCTGGTCGTTGCGGCGACCGGGCATGAGACGATCTGGACCTTTGCCATCCTGCAATCGCTGGCGATGGCGTGCTTCGGCCTTGCGAGCGCCAATTTCTCGGCGATGGCGATGGAAAATATGGGCGCGATTGCCGGGACCGCGTCGAGCGTGCAGGGCTTCATCACCGTGACAGTGGGCGCGGTGGTCGGCGCACTAATCGGCCAGCGGTTCGACGGGACGACGGTGCCGCTCTACCTCGGCTTCTTCATCGCCTCGCTGATTGCCTTCGTCATCATCGCGATTGTCGAGCGTGGACGGATGTTCCGACCGAGCTGACCGTCATCACAGAGTCGCGGGAACCGGGGATCATCGCAGTCGTTGGCGGAGTCGGTCCGCAAACAAGCGGCGAAGGAGACGGGAAATGAGCATCGGTGGCGTGCAAATTGCCGGAGA
>JAIETY010000018.1 GCA_019744885.1 Sphingomonas sp. | reverse complement strand
GATTCGCTTGTATCCCTTCATTTGCTCTATGACTTATACGATCTTGCTATGAGTGATCACTTCCAGGATCTGACCCTGTTCGTCCGCGTGGCGGAGTCTGGCAGCTTTTCGCGCGCCGGGCGTGAGCTCGGTTATGCGCAACCCACCGTATCGCGCATGATCGGCGGGCTCGAGGCGCGGCTTGGCGTCAAGCTGCTGGTGCGGACCACGCGTCAAGTCGTGCCGACCGAAGCTGGCGCCATGCTGCTCGAACGGGCCCGCGGCGTTCTCAGCGATGTCGAAGAGATGGAAAACGCCGTGCGCGGCGCCGATGGCCTGACGGGTGTCCTGAAGGTCGCGACCCCGGTGACCTTTGGTGCGCGCGAAATCGCCCCCCGGCTCGGTTCGTTTCTGACGGCGCATCCTGCATTGCGCGTCGAGTTGTTGATGGCGGACCGGCGCGTCGACCTGCTCAACGAAGGGGTCGATCTGGCGATTCGACTTGGGGCACTTGAGGATTCGAGCTTCGTCAGCCGACGTATCGCCTCGGCCCCGCGCTACATCGTGGCCAGCCCCGCCTATCTCGCTGCGCGATCCGCCCCGAGGTCGATTGCCGATCTCCAGGCGCATGACATCATCAGCGGGCGGACGCCGGGTATCGATGTCTGGACGTTGCGCGACAAGACTGGTGGCGAAACGTCAGTGAAACTCGAGGCGCGGCTCGTCGCGACCTCCACCGAAGGCGTGTTGGCGTCGGCTGTGGCCGGGTTCGGCCTCGCGCTGACCTCAGCCTTTGCCTGTCGGATGGAACTGGCCCGGGGGGAGCTGGTGCGCGTGCTTCCCCAATTCACTCTGCCAACCATCGATGTTCACGCGGTGTCGCCGCTCGGTCGCAAACCACCAGCCAAGGCGCGGCTTTTCATTGACCATATCGTCGCAACGATGCAGCAGTTTTCGGAGCCGATCTAGCTGCCATCCGCCGAGCCGCTGTTCTGGAAAAGCAAAGCGCCAGAACTGCGGTATCGACCGTCGAGACGGTAGCTGCTTCAACCGTTCCCGGACCCGCACGACCACGCCATTGACCACGCCGTGGAGCGCATGCAGGAAGCGGGCGAGCCAGATCGCGTCAACCGCGCGTGCACATTTTCCGCGGCAGATCTGGCCGCAGGGCCACGCCCGATTGTCCAGTTCGGCGCAGCCGCATCGATCGTCATTATCGGCCAGGTCCGGGGAAAACCCGTCCGTGAAAGCGATATCCGCTGGGATGATGCGAGCGGTGAGCGGCTGCGCCACTGGACTGGGCTGACGTCGGATGTTTTCTACGATTCCGCGCGGGTTGTGCTGGTGCCGATGGACTTTCGTTCTGCGGGTACCAGCACCAGTGGCGATCTGCCCCATGAGGCGGAAGTGAGCCGGTCCCAACGCCGGGAGCGTCGGTCATGGGGCGCCGTATGCCATTGGGTTGCGCGCCGACGCGATTTTGTCTGTACCGGATCATTCCATGTGTCGCTGCGGATCGATTGCGCTATTGTCGCCGTGATTGGCCGGGGGTGGCGATGATGTGGTTTCGGACAGGATCGGCAGGAAGACGCTTAGGTTTAAGCCTTGCGCTCGCTTATGCGCTGATCGAGGCATCGCCGGCGATGGCCTTGCAGGCCGATTCGAACGAGATGAGCATGCCGCTCCCGGCCCCCGACCCGCGCGATGTCGACTGCCTCGCATCGGCGATCAGCTATGAAGCGGGGAATGAACCGGTCGAGGGGCAGGAAGCGGTGGCGAAGGTCGTGCTCAACCGCCTGCGGGCGCCGGATTTCCCGAAGACCGTGTGCGGGGTAATCTTTCAAGGCTCGAGCCGTCGGACCGGCTGCCAATTTACCTTCACCTGCGACGGATCGCTATTGCGACCGCGCAGCGCCCGCAGCCTGGCTGCCGCGCGGCTGGTGGCCGAGCGTGTGCTGCGCGGCGAAGGTGGCGCGACGATCGGCGATGCGATCAACTATCATGCCGATTATGTCTCGCCGGTCTGGGCGCGCAGCTTGAGCCGTGTCACCAAGATCGGCGCGCATATCTTTTACCGCCGCCCGGACGGGATCGGTATCCCTTTGGGCGAGACCCTTGCCTATGTGCCCGCGACGGCAACGCGTGCGGCGCCCGTGCCCGGCACCTTTGCGCCCTGGGGCCTGCCGACGCTGGCGATTTCGCGCGCTGGCACGGTGCGCGCGATTGGCGCGCCGTCAGTCGCGCCCGCGGACCAGATAGGGACGCGCGTCGATTCCCGTCAGCGAGACGATCAGTTGGCGCCGGGTCCGGGCCCGACCGTCACGCGTACTGGCGTCGACGCGAATCGTTAGCGGATGATCGATCAGGCTATTGGGATCGCCCACCGGCGCTGACACTTTGGTGATGGCCGTCTCCCCCCCGATTGTGGTGGGCGTTGGCTCATCTTCTTCGGCCATGATCCGCCGCGCGACGGTTGAGGCAAAGCGCGGGTCGAAATCGCCCTTCGGACCGAAGTCGACCGTGGCGAAGGGAATGATCCGCGCCGCAACCGCCGGGCCGACCCCGCGGATCAGCGCCAGCTCACCGACGTTGCGAAGATTGCCGTTGCGCGGGAGGAGCCCTTTGGGTGCGTAATAATCGGCTTCGGCGCCGTCGGGATTGGCATCGTCATTCTGATCGCGCCAATCGAGAAAACTGTCGACCGCAACGTCACGGTCGGCGCCCGACAGGCCAAAAGCTTCGAACATCGCTGCCGATTGATGGCGGTTGAGGCGATTGAGCGGAATCTTGCCGCGTTCGTCGATCACGGCAATCGCCAGATCATAGCCGCCAAAGATAACGCGGTGGACCTTACCGTCGATGGCCCAGCGCTGGCGCCGGTCGGATTGGAGCACGCCCTGCAGCGCGAGCGCGACCCCGCCATCGGCGGCGGCGGTCAACCGGGCCTGGTCGCTTTCGGCGGCGGCCATCACCACCGTGCCCTGGCTGGCGAGCATCATCATCATCGACAGCATCGAGAGCAGCGCAATGCTGGCGACGGCGGCCAGCAATGCATAGCCCTGCTCGCCATGCCGCCGGGGCTTCACGGGATCTGGCCGGTCGACGCGAAAGGCTCGAGGCTCCTGATCTTGCGCCGCAGCTCGTCAGTGACAGCGCGGCCATCCTCGACCGAGCGCACGACCCGTGGGCGGAGGATCACAATCAGCTCGGTGCGGTCGACATTCTTGGCCTGCCGCCCGAACAAGCCGCCGACGATCGGGATTTGCGAGAGGAACGGAAAGCCGATCTTGTCGCGACTTTCGGTGTTGCGGATCAGCCCGCCGAGCGCGAGCACTTCGCCGTCCTTCACCGCGACCGATGTGTTGATCTTGCGCGTCGATATGGTCGGGGACGCAACCCCTGACCCGGCGGTGCGCGTGACATTGACGTCGCTGACCTCCTGCGACACGTCGAGCAGCACGACACCGGTCGCGTTGACGCGCGGGGTGACCTTCAGGATGACCCCGGTGTCGCGATATTCGATCGCGTTGATGATGGGCGCATTGCCCGCAATCGTCGAGGTCGAACTTTGGGTGAGCACGGGTACTTGGTCGCCGACCTGCAGCACGGCGGTCTGGTTGTTGAGCACGAGCAGCTTGGGCGCGGAAACGACGTTGATCTTGGTCTTGGTCGCCAGCGTGTTGAGCACCGCGTTGAGCCCGGTATTGGCGAACAGGAACGAAAAGCCCGGCACCTGCCGGACAAGATTGGTGGTCGCGGTCGAATCGGTCAGCACGGTGTTGGTGTTGCCGCTGGTGAAGTTCCACTGCACGCCATAGCGCAGATCGTCGGTCAGGCTGACTTCGGTGATCGCTGCCTCGATCAAGACCTGCACCGGCGGCACGTCGAGCTGGCGCAGCGCGGCTTCGATCAGCGCATAGACGCGCGGCGTGCCGAACACGATGATCGCATTGTTGTTGTCATCGCTGGTGATGATCGCCGGTATCGCTCCAGCGCCGCCGATCGTCGTCACCGGCTGATCGTTTGTGGGCGCGGTTGACGCATTGCGCTGCGCAGCGGCCGGGTCGATGCCGTCGCTGCGATGGCCCGTAGGTGGTGGTGCCGAGTTGTTGCCCGCGCCGCGCTGGGGATTGCCATCGGGATTGCCTTCATAGCCCGACGGATCGACCGCGCTCGCCCCGCCTGAGGTTGAATTGCCGAAGGCGGCATTGATCGTGCGTGCCAGATCGCGCGAGCGCCCGTTCTGGACGCGGTACACGAATAATTTAGCCTGGCTGCTTTGCCCTTCGCGGTCGAGGATTTCGACCCAGCGCTGGACATCGCCGAGATATTGCGGCTGGCGGCTGATCGCGACGATGCCGTTGAGCTTTTCCATCGCGATCAGCCGGACCAGCCCCTTGGTCGGCGCATCAGGCGCGTTGAGGAGCTTTTCCAGCTCGGGCGCGATCAGCCGTGCGTCGGTGTTGCGCGGAATATAGAGCCCGAACGACATCGCGCGCAGCCAATTGACGTCGAACTGGCGCAGCAGGTCGCGGGCGCTCGCGCGCTGGCCCGAGGTGCCCGACAGAGTCACGCTGTTTTGCGCCGCATCGGCCTGAACGACGACGCCGGGCAGGATCGGGTCGAGGAGTGCCTTCATCTGATCGGCGCCGACAAATTCGAGCCGTACGATTTCATTGGCAAAGCCACTGGCATCGGGGTCGGTCGGCGCCGCACCGCGCGCGCTGGTGATCGGCTCGATCGTGAAGCGCCCGTCCTGCGCGATCAGCGCGAGATCGCTCCGCCTGATCGCCTCTTCGAAAAATGCCAGCACCGATTGGCGCGCGATCGGCCGCGTTGTGACGACAGTCACCGGCGTGTCGAGCCCGGCCGCGACGCTATAGGGCACGTGCAGGATGTCGCCCAGCACCGACGCCGCCACGACGCGGATGCTTGCCGAGGGGAAGTTGAGCGTGATGTCGCCGTCGACAATGCGCGGGCGCGGCGCTGGCACGGGAGTCGGCTGTTGCTCCTTGCCCGGCAGGATCGTCGCCGAACTGTCGTGGTCCTGCGCCGCCGAAGCGGTGATCGGCAACGCCGACAGGGCGATCAAGGCCGCGTGAAGGGGCTTGGTCATGATCATCTCTTGTCCGGTTGGGGCGGATTATACTGGCCCGGTGAAATGGGTCGGTCGGCCAGCGGGATACGCACGCTGCCGTCGGGGCCGTTGAAACGGACCGCATCGCTGGTCACGGCGGTCAGGCGCAAGCCGCCATAGCGGCCCCCGATCGGCAGCCTGACAACCTGCCCGTCGCTGCGTTGCAGGATCACCCGGGTGACCCCACGCGCGCGCGTAATGCCGACGGGCGCGGCATCGCCGAGCGGGCCGAGCGAGGCGGGGCGCTGATCGTCGCCGCTGGTGCCATGCACCGGCGTGAAGATTGACGCGCGCGCGACTACCGGGTCGGGGGCCACCGCGGTATCGGCGCGGGGGCGGACGACGGGCACAATGACGCGGCCATAGCTTTCGCCGGGCAGCGGCTCGGTGCCGGTCAGGAGCTGAAACAGCGCCAGCAGGGCGAGCACCAGCGCCAGCAGCGCGGGGAGCAGCGTGCCGTCAGCGCGACTGGGCATGATCATACCATGTCGAGGCTTCGATCCGCACGTTGAGCGTATCGGGTCGCGCGCTGGTCGCTGCCGGATCCGCCGAGACCGACAGCGACGACAGCGCCAGCAGCGGTGACCGGTTTTCGAGCGTGCCGAGTACGGCGACGAGCTGCGGCAAGGTCATCCGCGCTTCGATCCAGGCACCCACACGGCCCGGATCGGCCTCGACTTCCTGCACCGATCGGGTCTGGCCGCCGGCATCGGTGACCGCGTCGCTCAACCGCGCTTTCAGCATTTCATTCGCCGCCACCAAAGTCGACGCGGTGATGTGAAAGTGATCGCTATCCGCGCGCTGCGCCTCCGCGAGTTTGCGCAGGCGGCCGATGCTCGCGATCAACCGGCTGTTGTTGGCATAGACCTGCGCCAGACGATCGCGCTGCTCGGCGCGCTCGGCAAAGCCGCTGGCGATCGGGCTGATCACCCCGAGCCACAGCAACGCGATTGCGGCCACCAATATCAGGATCGCGATCAGGCGGCGTTCGCGCGCGGAGAGCGTGGCCATCATGGTTTGACGCTGCCCGCGCTGATGTCGAACGGTTCGCCTTCAGCCGATTCAGTGGCGACATCGGCGACGGTAGTGCGGATCGCGTTGAATCGCCCGGTGTCGCGCAGCACTTTGAGCAGGTTGAGCGTGGCGGGTTTGTAGCCGCTGATGCGGAACTGGCTGCGATCCCACGCGAGCCGTTCGGCCCACGCCCCGTTAGGCATGATATGGCTGGTGAGCGCAAGCACGCGGAGCGGATCCCCTCCGCGGCGCTCAGCCAGCAATATGTCGCGTCGCCGCTCCTGACGCTGGATCGTGGCAGCCAGCTTGCGCGCGGCTTTGGCCGATGCCTCCTGATCATCGACCAGCGCCTGCAACGTCTGGACGCTGGCGATGTCGTGGTAGACGTACAGCCCGAGATTGAGCGCAAAGCCGATTGCGACCAGCCCCCACCACAGCCCGGCGCGTTGGCGTCCGGCCGCCACCAGCCCATCGGCGCGCATCGGCGCGAGGAAATCGGCCGCGAGCGTGGTGCCGTCGGCCTCTACCAGACCCACTGCGCGCGGTGTGACACCCGCGTCGGCGCAGGCATCGGCGATGTCGTCCGCAAGCGTTTTCGGAATCGCCGCGACGTCGACCTGTACCATACGTGCCGCAGCGCCGGGCCCGAGAATGCGCGCATCGCTGTAGGCCGCGCCCAGCGCAAAAGGCGTCAGTCGGTCGAGATCAAGCGCGATCAGCCGTTTGAGATCGGCGAGCGGCAGGGCGGGGCGATCAACCACGCGTGTCAACACCAGCGCGGGATCGATCAGGATGCTCGCGGGGCCGGGGGACGGCGTGCCGCCATGCGCCTCGACCACCAGCCGGGCGCCATCCCAGCGGAGCCGTTGCCCCGGCGGTACCTGCTGCTTCGGCCGCAGCCGGGCGGGCAGCATCGCCGCCATTTCGTCGACCCACCAGCGCCAGCCCTGCGCCGCCGCGCGCGCCAGCGTGCCGACATCGGCATCGAGGAAAGTGCCCGACTTGATCATGTGCCCGCGCATATCCCGGTGAACGGGTCGAGCCGACACGCGCTGTTGATGGTCGCGGCGGGCCGCATGATCAGGTCGGGCCATTGCCGCCGATCGCCGGGCGCGAAATCGAGCCGGACCCGGATCAACTCGGGCGGCAGCGGCTGTTGCGTCCAGTCGCGGTGCCAGCGCCGCTCGCGCTCGCCGCGCTGCGCGCCGAAATAATCGATCTTGAGGTGGCGCACGCCGGTCAGCAGGATGGTCGGCGTCCAGTCCGCCTCACCCGGCGCATTGGGATCGATCCGCGCCGACAGGTCGGGACTGTCATAGAGCACGATCTGCCCCGAGGCGGTGCGCACCAGCCGGTAGCGCCGAACCGTTGTCGGCTGCGCAGCAGGCAGCGCGGGTGCCAAAAATCCGAGCCGGTCACGCTCGCCGACAATATCGACCGTCGGCTTTTCCAGATCGAAGCGCGCGCTCGGCACGATCGATTCGATGCGGTTGCGCACGATGTTTTGCGCGGTGACGATCGTCTGGCT
>JAIETY010000107.1 GCA_019744885.1 Sphingomonas sp. | reverse complement strand
TACGTGGATGTGGCAAGAGCTGGGCATCATCGGCCTCCGCAGGTGATGCCCTTGCACGCCGTTCCGGTATTGTTCGTCCTTAGCGTTGCTTGGCGTACCTCCCACGCTATGCCCTCGAGCAGCCGTTCCTCGGTCACGCTTTCGGGCGCGCGGCCGGTGCTGTGTTCCTCCAGCGCGCAGCCGGCCGGATCGGGGAGCGCGGCACGATCGAGCTTGCCGCTGCTGTTCAGCGGCAGCGCGGCGAGCCGGGCAAAGCGGAACGGCACCATATAATCGGGCAGCGCGCCGGACAGCGCCTCGCGCAGCGCCGCCGCATCGGGGGTGGCGCCCGGCTGGGGCACGACATAGCCGATCAGATTGCCCTCGCGCAGCACCACGGCGCTGGCGGCGATGCCGCTCTGGCGGTTGAGCACGGCGACGATCTCGGCCGGCTCGACGCGGTGGCCGCGCACCTTCACCTGATCATCGGCGCGGCCCAGAAATTCAAGCGCGCCATCGGCGCGTTCGCGGGCCAGGTCGCCGCTGCGATAGAGGCGGCCGAATTCGGCGTGGTCGACAAAGCGCTCCGCCGTCATCGCCGGCTCGCCGCGATAGCCGCGCCCGACGCCGGCGCCGCCGATCCAGATTTCGCCCGCCTCGCCCGGATCGGCCGGGCTGCCATCGGCATAGAGCAGATGGACGGTGGTGCCGGCAATCGCGCGGCCGATATCGGGCAGCCCCTCGCCCACCGCCGCCACCTCGCCCGAGGTTGCCACCACGGTGCATTCGGTGGGGCCGTAATTGTTGACGAAGCGGAACGGCAGGTCGGCGCGCGGGCGCGCGGTCAGCTTGTCGGCGCCGGTCAGCAGCACCTTCATCGCATGGCCGGCGGGCCAGTCCATCGCCACCAGCGGCTCGGCCAGCGCGGTCGGCGCGAAGGCGATCTCCACCCGCTCGCGCACCAGCCAGTCCTGCAGGAGGGCGGCGTCCTTGCGGCTGGTCTCGTCGGGCAGGCACAGCGTGCCCCCGGCCCCCAGCGCCGCCCACACTTCCCAGGCGGCGGCATCAAAGGCCAGGCCCGCGACATGGCTGGCGCGCATGCCCGGCGCCATGCCGAAGGCGGCGGCGTGCCAGTCGACCAGCGCGGCCAGATTGGCATGCGCAATCTCCACGCCCTTGGGCGTGCCGGTCGAGCCGGAGGTGTAGATGACATAGGCCAGCGTGCCTTCACGCGGCGCAAAGCCGGGCGCGGGCACGGCCTCGGCCGGGGTGACCAGCGGCACCGCGCCGATCGCTTCGGCGGCGATGACGGCGGCGCACCCTGCACGCGCGACCAGATCGGCACGGCGCGCGGCCGGCCAGTCGGGGTCGAGCGGCAGATAGGCAGCGCCCGCCCGCCAGCAGCCGATCAGCGCCGCGACCTGATCGGCCGAGCGCGGCAGGCAGACCGCGACGACATCATCGCGCGCGACGCCGGCCGCCACCAGCCGCGCGGCAAAGCCGTCGGCACGCGCGACCAGCGCCTGATAGCTGGTTTCGCCACAGGCCGCCGCAATCGCGGCACAGTCCGGCGTGGTTTCTCGAAAAGCGTCGATCCGGGCGGGAACGGAAAGTGGTGCGCGGTGGTTCTGCATCATGGCCCCCTGTTGCGCGCTAGACACCATGAAATCGTTGAATTTGGCTTAAACCGCCGCCGCTACCGACACGCGGTGCGCCGATATTGTGCCAGACCGGGGCGGTGGCAAGGCGTGGGCAACCGCATGATCCACGTCGACAAACTGGCGTCCGGCGGTTGGACGCCTGTCGAGACTTCAACGCTGCGGGAAGAAAATGGTGGGCGTGGCAAGGATTGAACTTGCGACCCCTGCGATGTCAACACAGTGCTCTACCACTGAGCTACACGCCCACGGGAACGGCGCCATAACCGGCGCCCTTCATGCTTGCAACCCTCAATGCCGCCCGGTGATGCTTTCCACTTCGAACAGCCGGTCGACCTCCAGCACCAGGTCGCGCAAATGGAACGGCTTTGACAGCACGCGCGCCTGCGGCATCGCCTTGCCCGCCTTCAGCGTGACGGCGGCAAAGCCGGTGATGAACATCACGCGCAGATCGGGGCACATCTCGCCCGCCTTTTGCGCCAGCTCGATGCCGTCCATTTCGGGCATCACAATATCGGTCAGCAACAGGTCGAACGGCTCGGTTTCGAGTAGCGGAATCGCGGCCGTCCCGCGATCGACCGCACTGACGGCATAACCCGAGCGTTCGAGCGCGCGCGTCAGATATTCGCGCATCACCCGATCGTCTTCCGCAAGCAGGATTCGTATCATCGCCGGTTCGCTTCCCTTCGCGGGGCATAGTATGCGCGAAGCCTTTAACATTTTCCAGCACGGCGCGACGATTGCGAGCGCTCGGCCGTGCGCCTAAGCCAGAAGCGCGATGGCCACTCCCATACCCAGCTTTGATCGGCACGGCCCGGCGCTTCCGGCCAGCCCCGTGGTCGTGTCGGTGCCGCACGGCGGGCGCGATTATCCCGCCGCCATGGCAGCCGCGATCCGCGTGCCGATCGCCGATCTGGTCGCGCTCGAGGACCGGCACGTCGATTCGCTGGCGATTGCCGCGCATGGCGATGAGATTATGCTGATCCAGCGCCGTCCCCGCGCGTGGATCGATCTCAACCGCAGCGAGCAGGAGCGCGATCCGCTGCTCGACGACGGCGCCGATCCGCGTCGCCAGCCCGCGCCCTCGCTCAAGCTGCGCAGTGGCCTCGGGCTGGTGCCGCGCCGCGTCGGCACGGTTGATGAGATCTGGCGCGGACGGCTGCGCGCGCACGATGTCGCCGCGCGAATCGCGCACGATCACCGCCCCTATCATGCCGCACTTGCCCAGGCGCTGGCGGCGGCGCGCGCGCGCTTCGGCGTCGCGGTGCTGGTCGATCTCCATTCGATGCCGCCGCTCGGCGCGCCCGGCGATGCCGCGCAGATCATATTCGGCGACCGGTTCGGGCGCAGCGCCGCCGCACGCTTCGTCAGCCGGATTGAGGCCGAAGCCGATGCGGTCGGCATCGCGCATGCGCTCAACACGCCCTATGCCGGCGGCCATATCCTCGACGTGCATGCAGCCCCTACGAGCGAGATTCACGCGATCCAGATCGAAGTCGACCGACGGCTCTACCTTGATGCCGCGCTCGACCTGCCGGGGCCGGGGCTGGCGACGAGCGCTCGGCTGCTGCGGTGCATGCTCGCCGCGCTTGCCGACGAAGCGCGCGCCACCCAGCTGCCGATCGCAGCCGAGTAACGCCGTGAAATCATAAAAAAACCACCTCGTGCACGGAGCACGAGGTGGCCAAGGTTCAGGGAGGGCATGGCTGAAAGCCACGCCGCGCAGCGTCGCGAAAGGGGGGGACACGAGCCGCGCAAGACCAATATAGGCGAGCCGCAAGGCGGGTTCAAGCCGCCCCCTTCGCAATTGCGAGAATCGGTGAGTTGGGGCGCGCGGGTGCGAGCGGTGGGCACCTACCGCCACGCTGAGTCCGTGCCACCGGCGAGGTGGCCCCCGGCGCAGAGCTGCGGTGACGGTGCGGGTTTTGACGGCTAACGCTCCATAGCCGACGCGATGGCAGCAGCGCTTTTGACTAGGATCATGCGCGGTCCGAATCAACGCCGAATACGCCTTCGCCATGGAGGCTATAGACCAACCAATCGATGAAGCGGCGGACCTTTTCGCTGGGTGCACGGGTCGCGGGATAGACCGCCGATAAGGGCAGATCGGGGGAGGTTCGCCAATCGGGCAGAATATGGTCGAGTGCACCACTCGCCAGGGCTTTGGAGGCCAACCAATAAGGGACGAGACAAAGGCCATGGCCGCGCAAAACCGCTTCCTGCAAAGCTTCCGAGCTGTTTGAGGCAAAACGGCCATTGCAGGCGATCTCGACGGTTTCGCCATCCTTGACGCAGCGGACCTGATCGACGCGCACAGGGCCATCGAAGATCAGCCATTCATGCGCCGCAAGATCGACCGGATGCAGGGGGCGCGTCAGCCCGCGCTTGGAAAAATAGTCCGGCGCAGCAACGATGAGGCGCGGCACTTTGCCCAACTGCCGCGCGCGCATTGTCGAACTTTCGAGCGGGCCGACGCGCACCGCGACGTCAAGCCTTTCTTCGACAAGATCGCGTGGCCGGTCGTCGAGCACGAGCCGCACGCTCAGCGCCGGGTGCCGGTCGAGAAATTCGGCAAGCTGCGGCACAATCCATTCGCGCCCCAATGAAACCGGCGCAAAGACCCGCAATTCACCGCGCAAGGTCGTGGCACGCACGCCGACGCTTTCGTCTGAATCCTCGACCGCCTTCAGGATTGCCCGGCATCGATCCAGATAATCGCGCCCCTCATCGGTGAGTGTCAGGCGGCGCGTCGAGCGATTCATCAATCTCGCCCCAAGCCGCGCCTCAAGCTGCGCCACGGCGCGCGTCACATGCGGCTGCGACACATTGAGATCGCGCGCCGCTGCCGAAAAGCCACCGCGCTCCGCAGCGCGCACAAAAGCGGTGATCGCGTCGAGATGATCCATCCCATTAATACTATATTGGTATGAATCTTATCTCAATTGAATAGATTGTCCCATTTAGCCGGATCGATCATTGGCTGTTCATCGCCGCGACCGTTGCGGCGAACCACCGAAGGACGCACACAATGAAACTCGGTTACACCATCCTCTTCGTGCCTGACGTTGCCGCTGCGGTCACGTTCTACGAAAAAGCCTTCGGGCTTCAGCGGACGTCGCTCAACCCGGCCTTCGCGACCTTGGACACAGGCGCGACGACCCTCGCCTTTGGGTCGGAGGCCAATGAAAGGCGCGAACTCGGCGCGCAAGAGTTCCGCGCCAACCGGACCGACGACATCCCCGGCGGCTTCCAGATTTCATTTGTCGCCGACGATGTCGCCATAGCCTTTGATCGCGCCATCGCGGCAGGAGCAAGCGCTGTCTGTCCACCCAAAGTCATGCCTTGGGGCCAGACGGTCAGCCGCGTTCGCGACCTGAACGGCGCCCTCGTCTCTATCGTCACCGCACCGCGCTTTTGACCGCGGTGACAAGACTCGCCTTCATTGCAACTCCGGCGGCCGCGCACATCGCGGCCGCCGACCCGCAGTTAGCCGCACTTACACGCCGAAGCCTCTCGGCGCGAGCCTTCGTTCGGGTGACGCTCGAATGTCAGGTTCGCAACACCCGGTCGTTCAGGCAAGCGATCTGGGCTCCCGATAACGGCCATTCGTTAAGCGTAGTCTTTCCCGTTTCTCCGTCTCCGACAGGCCATTTCGGGAAAGAGCAATCGGGAACGGATTTTGGGAAAGGGCGTGCTCCGGGCGACCTTGCCGCTATGGGTTCCCAATCGGGAAACCGAACCTATGTCGTTCGCGAGTGGCGTTTGAAGTCTCGCAACAAGGCATCCGCTCTGGATTAGGTGAATTTTGAGATCTTCGAGCTACCTTGTTTCGACCATTCTTCGGGATAAATGACGGGTGATCAGGGCTGTCATACTAATCGGAGCAGTCGCACTAGCGGTCGTCTTCTATCAATCGGCGTTCGGTAAGCCGGCCCGTCTTCGATATCGTCTCACCGTGCTGATCGAGACCCCGTACGGCCCGGCGACCGGATCGGCGGTTCAAGAGATCGAGTTAAGGACGCCGAGCACTTCGATGATGCCTATCGACGGGGGCCGCTCGAAGCAGACGGGAGACGCGCTCCTGCTCCGAGTCGATGGCAAAAACTATTTCATGCCGCTGACGACGTGCGCCAGCCTGGTGGATGATGCGATACGCTCGAATAAGGTCGAACCTGCCGAGGCGAGGTTCCAGGGAAATAACGCAGAAACGCTGCGTGTTTTTGCGCGTTCAAAGGGCCGAGCAGTCATTGAAGATGGCGCCCGCTGGATGAAACTTCCAAGCCGATCGATCTGGTTGACGAGGTTCGCTGACGAGCGCGACTTTCGGACCTCGCAGAGCTTCAGGCTAGGAGACCCGCCATTTGCTTGGAGCCTAAGGTCTGTGACAGTTGAAACAGTCGATGAGCCGATCACGCGACAAACAATAGAGCGCTTACCATGGCTAAAGACGTTGACCGCCGCTGAGGTTAAGGCTGCGCCTCGATACAACGGCTACACCATTGGCGAAATTAAGGTTTTATCCGATCTTTTTAAAGGAAAATGAAGGTGAATGGCTAGGATAGTGACCGGGCTATACGGTCTATTTTCCCCGCCGTAAACCTGCGCCACTCGCATCTTTCTAAAATCGTCCGTCCGATCTCCACCAGACCCCGTCATTCCCGAAACTCGATCCTTTTCGAGAAGGGCAGCAGCGTAACGCAATGTCGGCTATCGCTATCCCGGTTCCCGAAAGCAGACGTGCCGCTCTCCCACCAATCCCCGCCGTTCGCCCCTCCACTTCGCGACCGCCGCGCATCCAGCCGAAGTTCCGCTTGACATTTACAACCATTTGGGTTATAAACCTGGCCGTCATTCCAACCGTATCCGGCCGGTGCGTCGCTGGGATGATGGCTGCGATCGGCCGGGTCAAACCCCGACCGATCAATCGACCGGCGCGGAGCCATCCGTGGAAAAAAGACGGATTTTCCGCAACTGGGCGGTGAAGGAGAGGACCAGGCTAAATGCACGCGAAGCAGCGGTGGCGGGGTTTCCCCCAACGCCAATGCGGATGCCACTTTAACCGGCCGCAAGCCGGGGCGTGCACCTTCATCGTCGACTTGCCAAGCCTTGACGCTTGCAAATTGAAAACTACCCCAAAGTCGTCAAGCCCCGGATGCCCGTGGCAGGACGCGCCGGTCGATCGCCTCCCTCGTTCCCCGCGAGCGCGCAAACGCGCCCGCGCGCTTTGGCGTGTCTGCTGCGCTCACCCCCGAATCCCCCATCCCCCGTTCGTTTCGAGCGCAGTCGAGAAACAGGCCACAGGGACTGCCAACCGTGTCTCGACTTCGCTCGACACTAACGGGGAGCGGGTTATCTAAAGCTCGAGTCTTCTCGCCTCAGAACGACAGCTCGGGCACCGGCATTTTGCCCTGCGTCACCTGCCGCTCGAAAATTTCGCGCATCAGCGCGAGCGAGAAGAGGTGGGCGTAAAGCAGCGGCAGCATCCCCGACTGCGACATTTTGCGCAACGTGTCGCCGCGCAGATCGGTCAGCTTGTTTTCGTCGACCATCTGGAAACCGCGATAGATGAAGGGCTTGTCGGCGCCCTGCGGCTGGATCGTCACTTCGCCGTCCATCAGCAAGCCGCTTTCCTTCAGCTCGTTCATGAACGATTGCGTGCGCGCGCCGGCCTGTTCGAACATTTCGTTGAACTGGAGGACGTTCTTGGTGAATTCGGTCGGCTGGCCATCGGCAAACAGCGCTTCGCCGTCGTCGAGCTTGCCGATCGCGTCATAGGTGGGGTCGAAGCACAGCGACAATTCCTGCGCATCGGGCGTCAGCCGCGCGAGCATATAGGGATAGCGGCGGATATAGGCCGGCACGTAGAGCGTGTTGTCGAGCAGCGCGCCTTCATTGTCGACGAAGACGTTGACGCCTTCGTTCAGGCCCATCAGCGCGAGCGGAATCGGCTCGTCACCGCTCGAAAAGACGATCGGCATGAACCGCTGGGCCAGCGCGAATTCGTCGACCGTGATCGGAATCGCGTGCTGGCCGACCAGGAACGGTGCCTTGTCCTGCGGCTTGGCGCGGAAATCGCCGTGAAGCTGGCTCGAAAGCGGCTCAAGGCCGT
>JAIETY010000055.1 GCA_019744885.1 Sphingomonas sp. | reverse complement strand
GCGACATCGACTTCGACGGGGATGCGCGCGAGGCTTTCGATCCAGTATTTGCCGATCATGCCGACATAGGATGCGGTGCCGCAGGCGACGATCGCGACGCGCTCGACCCCGCCGAGATCGAATTCCATGTCAGGCAAAGCGACGCGGTTTTCGAGCGGACGCAGGTAGCTGCGCAGCGTTTGGGCCACCACCACCGGCTGCTCATGGATCTCCTTGAGCATGAAGTGGCGGTAATTGCCCTTGTCGATCAGCTGGCCCGACGCGCCCGAATTGACGATTGGCCGTTCGACCGGCTGGTTGTCGCGGTCGAAAATCTCGACCTTGGCACGGCTGATGACGACCCAATCGCCTTCCTCAAGATAGGCGATCCGTTGCGTCAGCGGCGCGAGCGCGAGCGCGTCCGAGCCGAGGTAATTCTCGCCGTCCCCATAACCCACCGTGAGCGGGGCGCCGAGCCGCGCGCCGATCAGCAGATCGGGTTCGGACTTGAACATCACGCCCAGCGCGAACGCGCCGTGGAGGCGGGGGAGGACGGTCGCCACCGCTTCGCGCGGCGACGCACCCGATTCGACTTCGCGCGCGATCAGATGGGCGACGACTTCGGTGTCGGTCTGGCTGAGGAAAGTGCGCCCGGCGGCAATCAGTTCGTCGCGCAGCGGTTTGAAATTCTCGATGATGCCATTGTGGACCAGCACGACATCACCCGCGATGTGCGGATGGGCATTGTCCTCGGTCGGCGCGCCGTGGGTTGCCCAGCGGGTGTGCGCGATGCCACTTTCGCCCGGCAGCGGGGTTTCGGCGAGCGCGCGCGCGAGATTGAGAAGCTTGCCCGGCGCGCGGCGGCGGTCGAACATCCCGTCATGAACGGTGCACATGCCGGCCGAATCATAGCCGCGATATTCGAGCCGCTTGAGCCCGTCGAGCAACCGATCCGCCACCGGGCCTTGCCCGAGAATGCCAACAATACCGCACATAAGATCGTCTTACTCCAATTGCTTATTTGCTGCTTTTCTTCGCCGTCATCAGCTCGCGAAAGCGCTTGGCCCAGCCTGGCTTGGCGGCTTGCGTGCCACGCGCGAGTGCCAGCGCATCGGCCTCGACATCGGCGGTGACAACAGACCCTGCGCCGACGATTGCGCCTGCACCGATTGTGACCGGCGCCACCAGCGCCGAATTGGAACCAATGAACGCGCCTTCGCCGATCACCGTCTTGTACTTGAAGAACCCGTCATAATTGCAGGTGATCGTGCCTGCCCCGACATTGGCCTTCGCGCCGACTTCGGCGTCGCCGAGATAGGTCAGGTGATTGGCCTTCGCGCCCGCGCCCAGCACCGCCTTCTTGGTCTCGACGAAATTGCCGATCTTTGCCTTTTCGCCGAGCACCGTGCCGGGGCGCAGCCTTGCGAAGGGGCCGACTTCGCATGCGGCGCCGATCACCGTGCCCTCGATATGGCAATTGGCGCGGATCGTGACCTTGTCGGCAACGCTTACGCCGGGGCCGAAAAAGACATTGGGCTCGATCGTCACGTCGCGACCAAGCTGGGTATCGTAGGCGAACCAGACGGTCTCCGGCGCGATCAGCGTGACGCCGTCGGCCATCGCCTCGGCGCGACGCCGCACCTGCCATTCGCCTTCGAGCGATGCCAGCTCGGCGCGGCTGTTGACGCCGGCGACTTCGAACGGGTCGGTCGTCACCACCGCGCTCATACGACCGTCGTCATTGGCGATGTTGACGATGTCGACGAGGTAATACTCGCCCGCTGCGTTATCGTTGCCGACGCGCGCGAGCAGCGCGAACAAGTCCGCCGACCGCGCGGCCATCAGCCCCGAATTGCACAGCCGCACCGCGCGCTCGGCCTCGGTCGCGTCCTTATGCTCGACCATCTTCACGATCCGATCGTCCTCGGCGATCACCCGTCCATAGCGCAGCGTGTCGTCGGGTTCGAACGCCAGCACCACAATGGCGGGCGCATCGGGCGTATGGAGTCGATCGAGCATGCGCTGCATGGTTTCGGTGCGTACCAGCGGCACATCACCGTACAGGATCAGCACATCGCCGTCGAAGCCCGTCAGCGCGCCCTCGGCCTGCTGCACGGCATGGCCAGTGCCGAGTTGCGGTTCCTGTACCGCGAGTTCGGCTGTCCCACCGAGAGCGGCCTCGAGCTGCTCGCGGCCCGACCCGACCACGACAACCTTCTTGGCGGGCGCCAGTGCGTCGACACTCGCCAGCAAATGCATCAGCATCGGCTGCCCGGCGATCGGGTGGAGCACTTTGTGAAGGTCGGATTTCATCCGCGTGCCCTTGCCCGCGGCAAGGATGATGGCGGCGATGGGTGGTGTCGTCATGCTGCGCCTCTGAGCCTTGCCGCGCGCCCTGCCATGATCCGCTTGCCAATGCCACCGCTTTGCTGGCAGCCAGTCGGGCATGAGCGAAAATTCACCTTCGCGCGCGTTCGATCGCCTCCCCTTCGATATCGTTGGTTTCGATCTCGACGGCACCTTGCTCGATACCAGCCCCGATCTGGCGGCGGCGGTCAATCATGCGCTGGCGCTCGCGGGACGGCCGCTGCTGAGCCCTGAGCAAGTCGAGCCGATGATCGGCGGCGGCGCCAAGGAAATGCTGCGGCTCGCGCTCGAAGCAAGCGGCGGCTGCGAACCCGACGTCTTTCGCGGCTATTACAAGGCAATGCTGCGTCACTACGACGCGCATATTGCCGACCTGACTCAGCCTTATCCCGGCGCGCTGGCGGCGCTCGATGCGCTGGCGGCGCAGGGGGTCAAGCTCGCGGTCGTGACCAACAAGTTCGAAGCGCTCGCGGTGCGGTTGTTGGGGCTGCTCGGCTTGCTCGACCGGTTCGAGACGGTGATCGGCGGCGACACGCTCGGGCCGGGTAACGCCAAGCCGAGTGCCGCGCCGATTGTCGAGATGATCGCGCGCTGCGGCGGCGGGCGCGCGACGTTCCTCGGCGATTCGATCTATGACGTCATGGCAGCAAAAGCGGCGGGCATTCCAGCGATTGCGGTCAGCTTCGGCTTCCTGCACGGCCCGGTCGAGGAACTGGGGGCCGATGCGGTGATCGATCATTACGACGCGCTGATCCCGACGCTGGCCCGGCTCGCGCGCTAGCCGTGTCGGCGCTCGAAATCGCGGCCTTCGTGCTCGGCGTGATCAACGTCGCGCTCGTGGTGCGGCGGAGCATCTGGAACTATCCCTTCGCGCTGGCCATGGTCGCGCTTTACGCCCGCATTTTCCATGACGCGAAGCTCTACAGCGACGCGCTGCTCCAATTCTTCTTCTTCGCGGTCAACATCTATGGCTGGTGGGCGTGGTCGCGCGTGGCGGCGAGTGCAGGGACGATCGTCGTCGAGCGGCTCGATATCCGCGCCCGGCTCGGCTGGGCGGCGGGCACCGCACTCGCGATCATGATCTGGGCGAGCCTCGTCCAGCGCTACACCGATGCCGCGCTGCCGTGGTGGGACGCAAGCGTGGCGATCATCAGCGTGGCCGCGCAGATACTGCAATCGCGGCGGCTGATCGAAAGCTGGATGCTCTGGATCGGCGTCGATATTCTGTCGATCGGCCTGTACGCGGTGAAGGGATTGTGGCTGACGATGGTGCTCTATCTGGTCTTCCTCGTGCTTGCGGTGTGGGGGCTGATCGACTGGCGGCGCGCGGCGCGGCATCAGGCGGCGGCATGATCCGCACCATCTGCCTGCACGGCCCCGAAAGCACCGGCAAGTCGACGCTGATCGAACAGCTCGCACGGCATTATGACACGATGTTCGTCCCCGAATATGGCCGCACCTTTGCCGAACGGCGCGGGATCGACTTCACCATGGCCGATCTGGTGATGATCGCCGAGACGCACGCAGCGATGACGCAGAGCGCGCTCGCCTCGGGCGCCGACCCGCTGTTCCTCGACACCGATCCGCTGATGACGGCGGTATGGGCCGACATGCTGTTCGGCACGCGCGATCGCTGGTTCAGCGCGTGGAAGGGCACCGCCGATCTCTACCTGCTGCTCGACATCGATTTGCCCTGGGTCGACGACGGGACGCGCATGTTCGGCACATCGGCGATGCGGCAACGCTTTTTCGATTTGTCGAAGGCCGAGCTTGAGCGGCGCGGGGTGCGCTGGGTGCTGGTCGGCGGGCAGGGCGACGCGCGGCTGGCCAATGCGCTCGCGGCGATCAAGGCGGCTAGACAGTAAAAAACATGCCCTTGCTCCGGCGCGGTCGAGCAGCAGGTCACAAATCCGAGAATCCATCATTTCCGCCGATGGCTGCCAACGGGGCCGACGCCGAACAGCTTGGTTTGGTCAACACGCCGGAAAGCATCTGGCCAATTAGCGTTCTGTAACGTAACAAAAACTAAAGAACGAATCGGGGGGCGGGGCGATGAAAACAGTGCTCGGGTTTGTAGTGGCTATTGGCGCTCTTTGGGCAGCGCAGTCGAGTGCCCAAACCCCGCCGGGTAAGCCCATTGTCGCAATCTATCAGATGGACGATGTGGCCCAGACCGGGCAGGCCGATGCCTTTTCGCGCATGATCGAGACGTCGATCGCCGCCACCAACAAATTCCGCATCATTGAGCGCGAACGGCTGGGCAAGCTCGTCGGTGAACAGGCGCGTGCCAAATCGGGCCTCGTTACCACTAACCGGCCCGGCCGCGTGGGCGGTTTCGAAGGCGCCGATTTCCTGATTTATGGTTCGATCACCAATGTTTCGGTGTCGAAAAAGAGCGATCTTGGGTCGTCGATGCTTGGGTCGTTGTTTGCGCCACAAGGCAGCACCGTATCGTGCAGCAATGCGGTGGCGACAGTTTCGATCGACATCAAGATCACCGACGCGGACACTGGCGAGATTCGCTATGTGCGCCGCATCGACGAGACGCAGAAGTCTGCGTCGGCCTGCAACGGCGCCGCGCAAGTCGACACATCGCTGCTGTTGCGCAGCGCGGCCGACAAGATCGCGGGCGGGCTCGTGACGGCGATCTATCCGATCCAGATTGCCTCGGTCCAAGCCGATGGCACTTATATTCTGAACTATGGCGAGGGGTCGGTGCAGCCCGGTGCAACAATGAGCGTGTTCACAAAGGGTGAAGTTTTTGTGGATCCAGCGACAGGCGAGAAGCTCGGCAATAACGAAACCTTGCTTGGCCTGATCAGGGTGACGGACGTCACGGCACGCTTTTCCAAAGCGCTGCCGGTTGCTGGTTTCGCGACCGCAGCGCCAATCGGGGCCATCGTGCGCGGTGCGACGCCGACTGATTTGCAGGCCTTCAAGCGAAAGTCACGCTGATCGGGCTTACGCCAATATAGGGGGCAATAATGCGAAAGATCGTGTTGTCGGCATTACTCTTCGCTGGCCTGTCAATATCGGCGCCCGTCGGCGCGCAGACGACGACCTTGGTGCTGGGTCGCATTACGACCAGCCAAAGTTGCACCTATCTCCAGAACAGCTCGGGTCGCGCGGGTGCCGTGGTAACCCCTTGGGCGGTGGGCGTATATGCTTCTTGGCGGACATGGTGGGAAAAGGAGTGCGTCGCCAATTTTCCGTCGATGCGCAGCACCGTCGAGTCAGCCTTTGCTTCGTCTGGCCGCCTGAGGGTCGGTAGCCGCGGCGCACGCTATAGCGTTTCGATCAACATCACTGATGTCAGCAGTCCCAATGGACCGGCCCCGGTGGCGCCCGATCGCGATAAATTCTCGGTCGCGCGATCCTATGTCTTGGTGAGCATGGACGTATCGGTGCGCGATGGCGCGGGTCGCGTCGTGTTCGGCGGCCTGCTGACCAAAAAGCTGGAAATCGGATCCGACATCAAGGTCGACGGCTTTGAAGCGAGCAGCAGCGAGTCGGGGCCGGCCGTTTACGGTCGCCTCCAGAACGAGCTTGGCCTCGCCGCAGCGCGGATGGTCGCATTCCATTTCACGCCAATCCAAGTGACCAGTGCGCAGGGCCGGGAAATTCAGGTCAATTACGGCAGTCCGTTGCTGTCGCTTGGATCGCTGCTCCTGGTGGCGTCGCCCGACCGACGGACGACGCTGCGGTTCCGGGTTACCAGCGCCACGGCAGAATTCTCGACGGCAAAGCAGGATGGCCAAGGCGATCCCGACGCGATCGGTCCGGGAAGTATCGCGACGTTTATCGAACCCGAAGATCCGCAACAAAATGGGCGTCGCTACGAGCGCGTTGACCTGCCTTAGGATGTCGGGCTGCCGATGCCCGCGCGCCTGAACGGCGCAAGAATGGCTGTCGAGAGGTACTTTGGTTTTTCATGGCAAGCTGCTAACGCCCAGCGCCTATGACGACCCCCCTCGACCGTATCCGTAATTTCTCCATCATCGCGCATATCGATCACGGCAAATCGACGCTCGCCGACCGGCTGATCCAGACCACCGGTGGCCTGACCGCGCGCGAAATGTCCGAGCAGGTGCTCGACAATATGGACATCGAAAAGGAACGCGGGATCACGATCAAGGCGCAGACCGTGCGCCTCAATTACCGCGCGCATGACGGCCTCGATTACGTCCTGAACCTGATGGACACCCCCGGCCATGTCGACTTCGCCTATGAAGTCAGCCGCAGCCTCGCCGCGTGCGAGGGCGCGCTGCTGGTGGTCGATGCCGCGCAAGGGGTGGAAGCGCAGACGCTCGCCAATGTCTATCAGTCGATTGAGCATGATCATGAGATCGTGCCGGTCATCAACAAGATCGACTTGCCCGCCGCCGAGCCCGAAAAGGTGCGCGCCGAGATCGAGGAAGTGATCGGGCTCGATGCGTCGAACGCAGTGCTGACCAGCGCCAAGTCGGGGATCGGCATCGAGGATGTGCTGGAGGCGATCGTCACCCGCATCCCGCCGCCGAAGGGCGATGCCGATGCGCCGCTGAAGGCGATGCTGATCGATAGCTGGTACGATCCCTATCTCGGCGTCGTCATTCTTGTGCGCGTGATGGCCGGGACCCTCAAAAAGGGCCAGCTCGTCAAGTTCATGGCGACCGGGACGCAGCACCTCGTCGACCGGGTCGGCTGTTTCCGGCCCAAGATCGAACAACTCACCGAATTGGGCGTCGGCGAGATCGGCTTCATCACCGCGCAGATCAAGGAGGTCGCGCAGACCGCAGTCGGCGACACGATCACCGATGCCAAGCGCCCCGCGACGGAGGCGCTGCCGGGGTTCAAGCTCGTCCAGCCAGTCGTGTTCTGCGGCCTGTTCCCGGTCGATGCCGCCGAGTTCGACAAATTGCGCGAGAGCATCGGCAGGCTGCGGCTCAACGACGCCAGCTTCAGCTTCGAAATGGAGACGAGCGCGGCACTCGGCTTTGGCTTCCGCTGCGGCTTCCTGGGGCTGCTCCATCTCGAGATCATCCAGGAACGGCTGACGCGTGAGTATGACCTCGACCTGATCACGACGGCGCCGTCGGTCGTCTACCAGATTGAGCTGACCCACGGGCAGGGGCATATCGAGCTCCACAACCCCGCTGACATGCCCGAGCCAAACAAGATCGAGAGCATTGCCGAGCCCTGGATCGAGGCGACGATCTATTCGCCCGATGAATATCTCGGCAGCATCCTGAAGCTCTGCCAGGACCGGCGTGGCATCCAGAAGAACCTCACTTACGTGGGCGGACGCGCACAGGTGACCTATGAATTGCCGCTCAACGAAGTCGTGTTTGATTTCTACGACCGGCTGAAGTCGCTGTCGAAAGGCTATGCGAGCTTCGACTATAGCCAGATCGGCTATCGCGAGGGCGATCTGGTCAA
>JAIETY010000124.1 GCA_019744885.1 Sphingomonas sp. | reverse complement strand
GGCTCTCCCGGCCTGGTGAGATGGCAACATAGCCCCGGCAGGGATCGTCATGTTTGACCCGTACCCCGTCGAGTCGAAAGGCTACGCCTGCCGATACGATGTGACAATATCCAAAATTTCGCGCGCGAAAAAACTGTCCAATTTTTTGGACGTTCGTTTCTATTGACACTTCAGACCGGGCAGGTCAGTCTTGCACGCAGAGTAAGTCCAAGAGGGACGCAAGCCGATGCAAGCGCGGGCGATTGCCAAGGGAGGAACCAGCCAGCGGGCCACCGTCGGGCTCTATACCCCCGAAGAGCGTGTTCGCCGCGATACCAGCGTGTGGACGTTGGTGCAGGGCATATTGGCCCCGGTTCAGTTCCTGATCTTTGTCGTCAGCCTGGTGCTGGTGTTGCGCTATCTGGCCACGGGCGAAGGCGCCTATGTCGCGACCGTTTCGGTCATCGTCAAAACGATCACGCTCTACACAATCATGATCACCGGCTCGATCTGGGAAAAGGTTGTGTTCGGCAAATGGCTCTTCGTGCCCGCCTTCTTTTGGGAAGACGTCTTCTCGATGCTCGTACTGGCGCTGCACACCACTTATTTGGTGGCGCTGGGCTGGGGCTTGCTCGGCGAGCGCGCGCTGATGCTGTTGGCGCTGGCAGCTTATGTCACTTATGTCATCAATGCTGGACAGTTCGTCTGGAAGTTGCGCGCCGCGCGACTTCAGGCAGCGTCGGAGCCAGTGATGCAGGCGGTGGCGGCATGAGCGTGCTGACGCTCCCCGAAGCGCTTCGCCCGGCCGCCCTTCCCGGCAGCGCCGCCGATTGCGCGCCGGTGCTGCGCGAGCGCGGCCAGCGCGAGGTGTTCTGCGGGCTGACCGGCATCATCTGGCTGCACCGCAAGCTGCAGGATGCCTTCTTCCTTGTCGTTGGCTCACGCACCTGCGCGCATTTGCTGCAATCGGCGGCGGGCGTGATGGTGTTCGCCGAGCCCCGCTTCGGCACCGCGATCATCGAGGAACGCGATCTGGCCGGCATGGCCGATTGCCATGAGGAACTCGACCGCGTCGTTGCCGAGCTGCTCGCGCGGCGGCCCGACATCAAGATGCTGTTTCTGGTCGGCTCGTGCCCGTCCGAAGTGATCAAGCTCGATCTGTCGAAGGCAGCGCAGCGGCTGTCGACGCGGCATCATCCCGCCGTGCGGATCGTGTCCTATTCGGGCAGCGGGATCGAGACGACGTTCACCGAAGGCGAGGATGCCTGCCTCGCCGCGCTGGTCCCGCAACTTCCTGTTGCGCAAAATGCTGCGCAGCAATTGCTCGTCGTCGGCACCCTGCCAGACATCGTCGAGGATCAGTTCGCGCGGCTGTTCGCGCAACTCGGGATCGGCCCGGTCGCTTTCCTGCCCGCACGTCGGTCAGACGCGCTCCCGGCGATCGGGCCGAACACCCGCTATCTCCTCGCCCAGCCTTTCCTTGGCGACACCGCCCGCGCGCTCGAAGATCGCGGCGCGGTGCGGCTTGATGCGCTGTTCCCGTTCGGCGTGATTGGGACCACTGACTGGCTGCGCGCCGCCGCGACGGCGTTCGGCGTCGAAGAAGCCCATTTCGAAGCGGTGATCGCGCCGTATCGCGAGCGCGCGCGCCGCGCGATTGCGCATGCGCGCGGCCAGCTCGAAGGCAAAAGCGTTTTCTTCCTGCCCGACTCGCAGCTCGAAGTGCCGCTCGCGCGCTTCCTCGCGCAGGAACTCGGGATGACACCGATCGAAGTCGGCACGCCTTATCTGCATCGCCGCCACCTCGCCCGCGAGCTTGATTTGCTGCCGGTTGAAACGGTGATCAGCGAAGGCCAGCATCTCGAACGCCAGCTCGACCGCGTGCGCGCCGCCAAGCCCGATCTGACGATCTGTGGCCTTGGTCTCGCCAATCCGCTCGAGGCCGAAGGCTTCACGACCAAATGGGCGATCGAACTGGTGTTCTCGCCGATCCATGGCTTCGATCAGGCAGGTGACCTTGCCGAACTTTTCGCGCGGCCGCTGCGGCGCCGCGATGTGTTGAGGGTCTGATGCAGCTGACGGTCTGGACCTATGAGGGACCACCCCATGTCGGCGCGATGCGGATCGCGACCGCGATGGAAGGCGTCCACTACGTCCTCCATGCGCCGCAGGGCGACACCTACGCCGACCTGCTGTTCACGATGATCGAGCGGTCGCAAAAGCGCCCGCCGGTCACCTACACCACCTTCCAGGCGCGCGATCTGGGCAAGGACACCGCCGAGCTGTTTCAGGCAGCGGCGCGCGATGCCTTCGACCGTTTCAAGCCGCAGGCGATGATCGTCGGCGCATCGTGCACCGCCGAGCTGATCCAGGACGACCCCGCCGGCATGGCCGAGGCAATGCGCCTGCCCTGCCCCGTCATCCCGCTCGAACTGCCGAGCTACAGCCGCAAGGAAAATTGGGGCGCGGCGGAGACTTTTTACCAGATCGTCCGTACGCTTGCCGACCGTGACGTTCGCCCCGCCCCACGCGAAGGCCGCCGCCCGCTCGCCAATCTCCTCGGCCCAACAGCACTGGGCTTCCGCCACCGCGACGATGTGATTGAGATCACCCGGCTGCTCGACCAAATGGGGATCGACCTCAACATGGTCGCGCCACGCGGCGCATCGCCCGCCGATATCGCCCGCATCGGTGCGGCCGATTTCAACATCTGCCTCTATCCCGAAATCGCCGACACGGCGGCGCGCTGGCTCGAAAAGACTTTCGGGCAGAAGACGGTGCGCACGGTGCCCATCGGCTATGGCGCGACGCGCGATTTCATCGCCGAAGTGGCGGCCGCCGCCGGTGTCGATCCGGCGAAGGCGCTCGATGCGTCGAACATGCCGTGGTGGAGCCGGTCGGTCGACTCGACTTACCTCACCGCCAAGCGTGTCTTCATCTTCGGCGACGCGACGCATGCGATTGCGGCAGCGCGGGTGGCGCAGGACGAGCTCGGTTTCACCGTCGTCGGGCTCGGCTGCTACAACCGCGAATTCGCGCGCGACATTCGCGAGGCGGCCAAGCGCTACGGCGTCGAGCCGCTGATCACCGACGATTATCTCGCGGTCGAATCGGCGATCCAGGCGCTCCAGCCCGAACTGGTGCTCGGCACGCAGATGGAGCGGCACATTGCCAAGCGGCTGCGGATCCCCTGTGCGGTGATCTCCGCGCCGGTGCACGTCCAGGATTTCCCCGCGCGCTACAGCCCGCAAATGGGCTTCGAGGGCGCGAATGTGCTGTTCGACAGCTGGGTCCATCCGCTGGTGATGGGGCTGGAGGAACATCTGCTGACGATGTTCCGCGACGATTTCGAGTTCAGCGATGCGGCGGGGGCGAGCCATTTGGGGCATGGGTCGGCACCACATGCCGCCCCGCAACCGCTCGTTTCGAGCGAAGTCGAGCAACTTACCGCAAGGGAGGCGCACGCGGCCTCACTCGACGCCGACGGCTCGGCTGGGGTGCTGGTCGCTGAGCCCGAAGTCGCCGCCGCGACCGGGTGGTCCGCCGAAGCCGAGCGCGAGCTGCAAAAAATCCCGTTCTTTGTCCGCGGCAAGGCACGGCGCAATACCGAGAAATACGCCGCCGAAATGGGCCTGACGGCGATCACGCTCGACACCCTCTATGACGCAAAGGCCCATTATGCGCGCTGAGGCCTCCATCCCCGCCGTCCCGGTGCGCGTCGTCGTGATCACGCTCGACAACCATTTGTCGGGCGCATTCCAGCGCGCGCAGGCGGCGTTCGACCGGGCAGGGACCGGCGTGACGATCGGCTTCCACGCCGCCGCCGACTGGGAGGAAAAGCCGGACACGCTCGCCGCCGCCAATGCCGACATTGCCCGCGCCGACATAATCCTGTGCACGATGCTGTTCCTCGAAGACCATATCCGCGCGGTGCTGCCCGCACTTCAGGCTCGGCGCGAAGAATGCGATGCGATGGTCGGCCTGATGTCGGCGGGCGACATCGTCAAGCTTACCCGCATGGGCGATTACCGGATGGACAAGCCCACGTCCGGCCCGCTTGCCTTGCTCAAGAAGCTGCGCGGCTCGGGCAAGCCGGGGACCAATTCGGGCGCCGGGCAGATGAAGATGCTGCGGCGTTTGCCCAAGCTGCTGCGCTTCATTCCCGGCACTGCGCAGGACGTACGCGCCTATTTCCTGACGCTGCAATATTGGCTGGCCGGTAGCGACGACAATGTCATCGACATGATCCGCGCGCTGATCGACCGCTACGCCAGCGGCGAGCGCCAGGCCCTGCGCGGCGCGATGAAGGCAGCACTGCCGCGCGACTACCCCGAAGTCGGCGTTTATCACCCGAAAATGCCCGCGCGCATGTCGGCCAAGCTCGCCGATCTGCCGTCGAATCGTGGCACCAAGGGCACCGTCGGGCTGCTGATGCTGCGCTCCTATGTGCTCGCCAAGGACGCCGCGCATTATGACGGCGTGATCGCGGCGATGGAGGCCAAGGGCCTGAACGTCATCCCGGCCTTCGCTGGCGGGCTCGACGGACGTCCGGCGATCGAGTCGCTGTTCATGAAAGACGGCAAGGCAACGGTCGATGCGGTGGTCAACCTCACCGGCTTCAGCCTTGTCGGTGGCCCTGCCTATAACGACACGGCAGCCGCCGAAGCGATCCTCACCAAGCTCGATCGCCCGTACATCGCCGCACATCCGGTGGAATTCCAGACGCTCCAGGCATGGGGCGCGAACAACATGGGGCTGTTGCCACTCGAATCGACGATGATGATCGCGATCCCCGAGCTCGACGGCGGCACCGTGCCGATGGTGTTCGGCGGTCGTTCGGACGGCAGCGACACGCCCTGCACGGGATGCAATCGCGGCTGCAACTTCCCCGCCACCGGCGCGGTGCGGGCGATGGAAAGCTGCCCCGAGCGTGCGGAAACGCTGGCCGGCCGCGTGCTCAAGCTGATCGACCTGCGCCGGTCGCGCGAAGCCGAACGCCGCGTCGCGATCGTGCTGTTCAACTTCCCGCCCAATGCGGGTGCCGCCGGTACCGCGCAGTTCCTGAGCGTGTTCGAATCGCTCCACGCCACGCTAAAGCGACTCGATGCCGAGGGATATGAGGTCGAGGTTCCTGCCTCCGTCGACGCTTTGCGCGACGCGATCCTTGGCGGGACTGCGGCGCGCCATGGCACCGAAGCCAATGTCCATGCCCGCGTCAGTGCCGACACGATCGTCGCACGCGAAACCTGGCTCAAGGACATCGAGGCAAGCTGGGGCCCCGCCCCCGGCAAACTCCAGTCGGACGGCAGCGCCGTACAGATCCTCGGCGCGCGCTTCGGCAATGTCTTCATTGGCATTCAGCCAGCCCTCGGCATCGAAGGCGATCCGATGCGGCTGTTGTTCGAAGGCCGCTTCGCGCCGACGCATGCCTTTGCCGCATTCTACCGCTGGCTGAAGGAGGATTTCCGCGCGCATGCGGTGCTGCATTTCGGCACGCACGGCAGCCTGGAATTCATGCCCGGCAAACAGACCGGGCTCAGCGCGCAGTGCTGGCCTGATCGACTGATCGGCGACCTGCCCAACATCTACCTTTATGCCGCCAACAATCCGTCCGAAGGCGTGCTCGCCAAGCGGCGCTCGGGCGCGACCTTGGTCAGCTATCTGACCCCGGCGCTCACCAAATCAGGCGTCTACAAGGGCCTCGCCGACCTGAAGGCGTCGGTCGAGCGTTGGCGGTCGAGCCCGGCGGGCGATCCCGACACCGCGCTACTCGCCGAGCTGATCGAGTCGCAGGCCGAAGCGCTTGATCTCGACGGCAGCGATGTGGCGGCCCTTGCCGCCCGCCTCTACGAAATCGAGCGCGAACTGATCCCGCAAGGGCTACACGTCGCGGGCCTCGCCGCGACGCGCGAAGAGCGGATCGACATGATCCTCGCCGCGTCCGAAAGCCGGGGCGAGCCGCTCTCGCGCGACACTGCAACGGCGCTGGTCGACAGCAAGCTACGGATCGATACGCCGGTCCTGAAGGACATGGCCGCGCTCGACCAGGCGCTGAGCACCAACCACGAGCTCGACGGCATCGTCCGCGCGCTGGCCGGCCGCTACATCCAGCCGGTGTCGGGCGGCGACTTGCTGCGCACCCCCGAAATCCTGCCAACCGGGCGCAACATCCACGGCTTCGACCCCTTCCGCCTGCCGAGCGCTTTCGCGGTGCAGGACGGCGCGGCGCAGGCACAGCGGCTGGTCGATCGCAGTCTGGCCGACTCGGGTCGCTTGCCCGAGACGGTGGCGATGGTGCTGTGGGGCACCGACAATCTGAAGAGCGAAGGCGCGCAGATCGCGCAGGCGCTCGCGCTGATGGGCGCGCGACCGCGCTTCGACAGTTACAACCGGCTGGCAGGGGCCGAGCTGATCCCGCTCGCCGAGCTGAGCCGCCCGCGCATCGATGTGATCGCCACCTTGTCGGGCGTGTTCCGCGACCTGCTCCCGCTCCAGACGCGGATGCTGGCGGAGGCCGCGCTGCTCGCGAGTCAGGCCGACGAGCCGATCGAGCAGAATTTCGTCCGCAAGCACAGCTTGGCGCATCAATCGCAGCACGGCTGCGATATCGATACCGCTGCGCTGCGGGTCTTCTCCAACGCGCAAGGCGCCTATGGCGCCAACGTCAATCTGATGATCGACGACGGCAGCTGGAGCGACCCCAACGAACTCGCCGACAGTTTCGAACGGCAAAAGGGTTATGCGTACGGGGTCAAAGGCGTGCCGGTCCGGCAAGCCGCGATCCTCGCCTCCGCGCTCAAGACCGTCGATTGCGCCTATCAGAACCTCGAAAGCGTCGAGCTCGGCATCACCAGCATCGACCAATATGTCGATGCGCTCGGCGGCATCAGCCGCGCAGTGACGCGCGCCAAGGGCGAAGCCGCGCCGGTGTATATCGGCGACCAGACGCAAGGCGCGGGCAAGGTCCGCAGCCTGCAAGAGCAAGTTGCGCTCGAAACGCGCACGCGCATCCTCAATCCGGTCTGGACCGAAGGGCTGCTCCGCCACGGCTACGAAGGCGTCCGTCAGGTCGAGGCCAGCGTGACCACGACGATGGGCTGGTCGGCGACGACGGGCGAAGTCGATCCCTGGGTCTATCAGCGGATCGGCGAGACCTATGTGCTCGACGCCGAAATGCGCGAGCGCATCGCGGCGCTCAATCCCAAGGCGGCGGCACGCGTCGCCAACCGGCTGATCGAAGCTTCCGAACGCAATTACTGGACCCCCGACGCGGCGACGCTCGCCGCACTCCATGCCGCCAGCGATGAACTCGAGGATCGTCTCGAAGGCATCGTAGCGGTGGCGGCATAAAGGAACGAAAACGATGGCACTACTCGATCCCCCCACCCGTGGTCTCGACGGCGAAGGCTCGGTTCAGGTCAAGCTCGATCCCTCCGACCGGATCGGCACCGCAAAAGTGATCGCGGTCTATGGCAAGGGCGGCATCGGCAAGTCGACGACCTCGTCGAACCTGTCGGCAGCCTTCTCGATGCTCGGCAAGCGCGTCCTGCAGATCGGCTGCGACCCCAAGCATGATTCGACCTTCACGCTCACCAAGAAACTGATGCCGACCGTGATCGACGTGCTCGAAACAGTCGAGTTTCACTCGGAAGAGCTGCGGCCTGAAGATTATATGTTCGAAGGCTTCAACGGCGTGATGTGCGTCGAAGCGGGCGGTCCGCCGGCCGGCACCGGCTGCGGCGGCTATGTCGTCGGCCAGACGGTGAAATTGCTCAAGCAGCACCATCTGCTCGAAGAAACCGACATCGTGATCTTCGACGTGCTTGGCGACGTGGTGTGCGGCGGGTTTGCCGCGCCGCTCCAGCATGCCGAGCGCGCGGTCGTCGTTGCGGCGAATGATTTCGACTCGATCTTCGCGATGAA
>JAIETY010000008.1 GCA_019744885.1 Sphingomonas sp. | reverse complement strand
GCATCGAAATCGCGGTCGCTATACAGCAGGGGGATCCCGTCGATGATGCAGCGCGTCGCGATCAACGTGTCGATCGTCTTGCGGATCGTCACTCCCTTGGCGCGCAGTGTCCTGTAATTGCGCGCGGCGGCAACAGCGAGGTCGGGATCGGCGATTGTCACGGTCGGCAGGTAGCTGAAGCGGCGAACAGCAAATCGGAATTGATGGTCGTGGGCAAAGCCTTGCAGCACTTCGACCATGACCAGGTCGCCAACGAGTGCGGCCCGCTCCTCGATCAACTTTTCCAGGAACTTGACTTGAGGCGATAGGGAACCGCGAAAAAAGTCGATCCACACGCTCGAATCGACCAGCGTCATCAGTCTAGCCGCATCGCCTCAAGGTCACCCTGCCAATCCACCTTGCCTTGAAGGCTAAGAAGGCCGTCATAAGCGGCAGCCTGGACCAATGCCTTCAGTGCCAACTCGACAGCTTCCCGCTTGGTCTTGGCGCCGGTGAACTCCATCGCATCGGCCATCAACTGATCGTCAATCACTATGTTGGTACGCATGATGTGTATCCAATTTCCTATACGCTACACATACCACTTTGGTGCACCCCCTACAAGAAACTGTACGGATCGACATCCACCGCGACTCGCACTTTCGTCGGCCATTCCACCCCGCCCAGCCAGTCGCGGATCACGTCCTGCACGTCGAGCGAGCGCCGCGCGTGGACCAGCAGCCGGAACCGGTGCCGCCCGCGCAGCATCGCCAGCGGCGCGGGGGCAGGGCCGTAGACATACATCGCCTCCTGCTCGGGCGCCGCGCGCTTGATCGCGCGCGCGGTCGTGTCGGCGGCGGCCTTGTCCTCGCTCGACACGATGATCGCGGCATAGCGGCCGAACGGCGGCGCGTTCGCTTCGCGCCGCGAGTCCGTTTCGGCTTCGTAAAAGGCTTCGGTGTCGCCCGTCACCAGCGCGCGCATCACGCTCGCGCTCGGGTCATGCGTCTGGATATAGACATGCCCCGGCTTGGCGCCGCGCCCCGCGCGCCCGGCGACCTGGCTGATCTGCTGAAACGTCTTCTCGCCCGCGCGCAGATCGCCGCCCTGAAGCGCTAGATCGGCGTCGATCACGCCGACGAGCGTCAGATTGGGGAAGTGATAGCCCTTCGTCACCAATTGCGTGCCGATGACGATGTCGATGTCGTGCGCTTCCATCCGCGCGACGAACTCCGCCGCCTTGGCGGGCGACCAGATCGTGTCGCTGGTGACGATCGCGCGCTTGGCGTCGGGCCACAGCAGCGTGGCTTCGTCAGCGATCCGCTCGACGCCCGGACCGCACGCGACCAGGCTGTCCTCGCCGCCGCATTCGGGGCATGTCTCGGGCACGCGCTCGACATGGCCGCAGTGATGGCACGCGAGCCGGTGGATCAGCCGGTGCTCGACCATCCACGCGGTGCAATTGGGGCATTGGAAGCGGTGGCCGCAGGTCCGGCAGAGCGTCAGCGGCGCATAGCCGCGCCGGTTGAGGAACAGCAGAACCTGCTCGCCGCGCGCGAGCGTTTCGTCGATCGCGGTGACGAGCTTCGGCGCGATCCAGCGACCGCGTTCGGGCGGCGCGTCGACCAGATTAATCGCCTCGATCGTCGGCAATTGCGCCACGCCATAGCGACCGGGCAGCTTCACCTCGGCATAGCGCCCCGCCGCGACTTGCTGGCGCGTTTCGATCGCCGGGGTGGCGCTCGCGAGGATCACCGGCGCGCCCTCGAACTTGCCACGCATCACCGCCACGTCGCGCGCGTGATAATGCACACCTTCTTCCTGCTTGAAGCTCGTCTCATGCGCTTCGTCGACGACGATCAGCCCGAGATTGGCATAGGGCAGGAACAGCGATGACCGTGCCCCGACCGTCACCAAAGCCTCGCCGCTCGCGACCGCCCGCCACGCCCGGCGCCGCTGCGATTGGCGCAGATCCGAATGCCACGCCACCGGCGCGCAGCCGAAGCGCGCGGCGAAGCGCTTGAGGAACGGCTCGGTCAGCGCGATTTCTGGCAGCAGGACAAGGCTCTGGCGCCCCTCGCGGATGGCTTGCGCGATGGCTTCGAAATAAACCTCGGTCTTGCCCGACCCGGTGACCCCGTCGAGCAGCATCGGCGCGAAGGCGCGCGCCGTCACCGCCTCGGTAAACTGCCGCGCGGCGGCGGCCTGTGCGTCAGACAGCTCGGGTTGCTGGTGGTCTGGATCGGGCACCGGAAATGGCGAGTCGATCGCGACCTCAATCGCTTCCATCGCGCCGACGTTGACGAGGCCCCGGATCACCGCATCGGACACCCCCGCCGCCAGCGCCAGCTCGCGCACCAGCCCCTGCCGGTCGCCGAGCCGCTCCAGCGCCTGCGTCCGCTGCGGGGAAAGCCGCGCCGGGACTTCGCCGGTCAGCCGGTACTCAGTGACGGTCCGCGCGCCTTCGAGCGCCGAACTCGACGGCATCGCCATCCGCAGCACACTCGCGAGCGGGGCGAGATAATAATCCGCCGTCCATTCGATCAGCCGCCGCAGGGGTGCGGCAATCGGCGGCGCATCGGCGACCGCGACCAGGTTACGCAGCCGGTTATCGCCAACCGGCTCGGCGGGCAGGCGATCCTCTTCCCACACCACCCCCATCAACTGGCGCGGCCCGAGCGGCGCCACGACGATCGACCCCGGCGCGACCTGCATGCCCTGCGGCACCCGGTAATCGAGCGGGCCGAGGGCGGAATTGAGGATGATGACGCGCGCGCGGGACATGCCCCCTTATGGGGATTGGTGAGCCTGCGGGGAACCGTCAGATCGCAAAGTCGCCGCCGTCATGCTATCGTTTCGGTGACGATAGGAGGCGCAAGTGAGCCCAGAGGCTGAACTCGAGTCGTTCATCGACAAATTTACGCCCGAGGTCGCGGGCCTCGCCCGCACGCTGTTCGCGGCGCTATCCGCACGCATCCCGGGCGCGCAAATCCTCGTCTACGATAACTACAACGCGCTCGCGATCGGTTTTGGTTCCACCGACAAGGTCGGCGATCTGGCGATGTCGCTGGCGGTGATGCCGCGCTGGGTCGATCTTTACTTCATGTGGGGAACGCGGCTCAATGACCCCGCAGGATTGCTTGTCGGAAGCGGCAAGCAAGGGCGGCACATCAAGATCACCGACGCCGCCATGCTCGATGACCCGCGGGTCGAGGCGCTGATGACGCAGGCGCTGGCGATTGCTGATCGCCCGATCGACCCCGCCCAGCCCGGCCGCCTGATCATCAAATCGGTTTCGGCAAAGCAACGGCCTCGGCGTCCAGCCGCCTGACGACTGGGACGCCAAGGCAGGCGAGCAACCAATCCTAGAAGTGGATGCCGTTGCGGCCGCGCTCGCGGTTCTGCTTGAGCTGGCGAATGTGCAGTTGCGCCTTGTCGAGCATCGCGCCGATCCGGCGCTCGTCCCGCTCGCTCAGATTATTGCCGCGTGCGCGGAGCTGCGCTTCCACCGCCGAAATCCGCCGCAGCTCGGCATTGAGCACATTGCGCTCGCGAATGCTCAGCTTGCCCGAGCGCTTGCCCGCATCGACCTGACGCTGGAGATCGGTCTGGCGGATGTCGATGCCGATATCGGCCTGGGCCACACTACCAAAGGTGAGCGCGCCGAGCGCGGCGGCGATGAGGAGTTTTTTCATGATCGGGTCCTTTCGGAAAAACTGGGCCTCCCGCAGGAAGCCTCGCACAGCATAATGCATGAGGCGGCATTTGGTCGCATTATGGCGCAGGCTCGCCATTGCACTGGCTTTGTCTTATGGCCGCGCCAACCATCGTCCGGGAGCCCGCATCATGAAATTCTTCGTCGATACCGCCGACACCGCCGATATCCGTGATCTCGCCGATTCGGGGCTGGTTGATGGCGTCACCACCAATCCCTCGCTGATCGCCAAGTCGGGACGCAATTTCCTCGAAGTCGTCGCGGAAATCTGCGGGATCGTCGACGGCCCCGTCTCCGCCGAAGTCGTGGCGCTCGACCACGCCGGCATGATGCGCGAGGCCGAAATCGTCCGCAAAATCGCCGACAATATTGCCGTCAAAGTGCCGCTGACGATCGACGGGCTGAAGACCTGCAAGGCGCTGACCGACGATGGCACGATGGTCAATGTGACGCTGTGCTTCTCGGCCAATCAGGCGCTGCTTGCGGCCAAGGCAGGCGCGACCTTCATCTCGCCCTTCGTGGGCCGCCATGACGACGTCGGCTTCGACGGGATGGAGCTGATCCGCGACATCCGGCTGATCTACGACAATTATGCGTACGACACCGAAATCCTCGTCGCGAGCGTCCGCCACCCGATCCACATTCTCGAAGCCGCGCGCATCGGCGCCGATGTGATGACCGCCCCGCCCGCCGTGATCCGTCAGCTCATCAAGCACCCGCTGACCGACAAGGGGATCGAGGGGTTTCTGGCCGACTGGGCGAAGACCGGGCAGGTGATTGGCTAGGGTTGGGAAAGCTGAGGCCGCTCACGCCCCATATATTGATGTTCGGGGGCACCATCACGATTCCCGATTGCGGTCATTCCCAGACGAAAATCGTCCGCAATTTGCAGCCGCTCGGCTCCTGCCCCTCCTCGAACAATCGGACGCGCTTGATCGCCGCCAGTTGCGGCGCGCCGAAAGGGGTCGGCGATGTAAAATAGGCGGTCCCATGGGCACCGTTCCAGATCGCGACCTGATAACCCCGTTTTACCCGTCGCTGCGCAAACATGGCCGGTCTGTCTGAGGTCGGCGGGTTCAGCATCCGCCCCTTCACAGGCGACCCCCAGCCAATGCCTTCAACCTCAAACGACCCGAACGCGCCTTCCCACCGGAAGCTACCGTCATGAATGCCGCCTTCCAGCGTTGTGACCTTCTCGCCCGCCAAAAGATCGATGATCGGCGCATATCCACAAAAGCGCGCTGGACCGACGAGTTCACTCGCCTTGGCAGGTGCCGCTTCAGACAGGACAATGCCGAGCGCTATCGAAAGCGCCAGCTTGCCGAGGCATGTGACAAAGCGATCCATTCCCAGAACGTTGCGCGCTCAACATCGCTGTGTCCAGCAGTAGCGCTATCTTCCCTTCCTATCACGAGATCGAACGTCTGCTATCGCAACCGCGCTACCAAGAGCGGCCGAGTCGCCAACCACCTCGCCTCGCCATTTCTCCCGCCACCGCCTAAACATTGCCCATGCGCGCAGCCCTTACCCAAGCCTATGCCGATCATCTCCGCCGCGACCGGCGTCGTTCGGTCCATACCGTGCGCGCCTATCAGGCGAGCGCCGAGCGGTTGGTGGCGTTCCTGCAAGGCCATTGGGGGGCAGAGGTCGACGCGGCGGCACTCACGAAGCTAACCACCGCCGATCTGCGCGCCTATCTCGCGATGCGCCGTGCCGATGGGCTCGGCAATGCGTCCGCCGCGCGCGAACTTTCCGCCGTGCGCGGGTTCCTGAACTTCGTCGGCGCGCCGCCGCCCGCGATGAAAGGCCCGCGCGTGAAAAAGGGCGTGCCGCGCCCGGTCTCGCCCGCCGAAGCCGTGGCGCTCGCCGAGGATGTTGCCGAGGATGCCACCCAACCGTGGATCGCCGCGCGCGATCTGGCGGTGCTGCTGCTGCTTTACGGCGCGGGCCTGCGCATCGGCGAGGCGGTCGGGCTGACGGGCGCGGTGCTGCCGCTTGGTGCCACGATGAACGTCACCGGCAAGCGCGCCAAGACGCGGATCGTGCCGCTGCTCCCGCAAGTCCGCGCGGCGATCGAGGAGTATGTCCGCCTCACCCCCTGGCCGATCGAGCGCGGCGAAATGCTGTTTCGCGGCGCCAAGGGCGGGCCGCTGTCACCAGCGATCATCCGCCGCTCGGTGCGCGCCGCCCGCGTTCGCCTAGGCCTCGGTGAGCGCACCACCCCACACGCGTTGCGCCACTCATTCGCCACGCACCTGCTCGGGCGCGGCGGCGATTTACGCAGCTTGCAGGAACTGCTCGGCCATGCCAGCCTCAGTTCGACGCAAATCTACACGCAAGTCGATGCGGCCCATCTGCTCGACGTGTACCGGAATGCACACCCGCGCGCTTGATGGGCATAACGGAGAGAGAGATGCCAGAACGGTCTCAAACCCTGTTCCCAACCCTGCGCTATCGCGATCCACGCGGCGCGATCGACTGGCTCAAGTCCGCTCTGGGGTTCACAGAGCATTTCGTGGCGGAGCATGACGGCTCGGTCGTGCACGCGCAGATGCGCTTTGGCGATACGCTGCTGTTCCTCGGGCCGGATCATGCCGATGATCGCTACGGCATGCATAGCCCGCTGGCGCTGAACGGGACGAACCAATGCGTCTGCATCGCGGTCGACGGAAATGTCGACGGCCTATGCGACCAAGCCCGATCGGCGGGCGCGACAATCATTACAGCGCCATATGATACCGATTACGGGTCGCGCGAGTTCAGCTGTCGCGACCCGGAAGGCCATATCTGGACGGTCGGCACCTATCGCGGCGAACCCTGACCTGCGGTGGCCCAACATCACCCCGCCAGCCCCGCCAGCGCGGGCCACTGCCGCACGATTGTGCCGAGATCGAAATACTCCCGCCACACCGCGATCTTGCCATCCTTGATCACGAACACCCCGGTCACCGGCAGCTCGACCCAGCCGGTGTCGATCAGGTGGCGGTCGAGCCGTTCCGTAAACACCGTGTCGCCGTCAACCGCCACGCGCAGGATGCGGAATTCATTCTCGATCGTCGGCGCGAAAAAGGGCTCAAGCACACTGCGCACGCCCGCCGGCCCGGTCACGCTGCCCATCGGCAAATTGGTATATTCGCAATCGTCGGTGAACCACGGCAGCGCCGCGTCATAATCCTTGATCGCCATGGCATCGGTCATGGCTTTGATGATTTCGAGCGGACTGGTCATGGTGAGCGACTCCTGTAGCGATTGCTACATCGCTTCTATGCGTATCCCAAGCGGTCCGCAAGTTTGGCTTCGATCGCGTCCCAGATCAGCCCGGCGACATCGGTGCCGTCGAACTTCTCGATCGCGACGATGCCAGTGGGGGATGTGACGTTGATTTCGGTCAGCCACTTGCCGCCGATCACGTCGATGCCAACGAACATTAACCCGCGCCGCTTGAGTTCCGGCCCGAGCGCCGCACAAATCTCGCGCTCCTCCTCGGTCAGCGCGGTCTTCTCCGCCGAGCCGCCGACCGCGAGATTGCTGCGGATTTCGCCTTCGCCCGGCAAGCGGTTGATCGCGCCGACGACTTCGCCGTCGACCAGCACGATGCGCTTGTCGCCCTTGGCGACGTCGGGCAGAAACGCCTGCACCATATGCGGCTCGCGCCACGCGGTGTTGAACACTTCGACCAGCGCCGACAGATTGGCGCCGTCGCGCCCCACCCGGAAGATCGCCTTGCCGCCATTGCCGTGCAGCGGCTTGATGACGATCTCGCCATGCTCTTTCAGGAAAGCGCGCGCTTCGTCGAGGCTGCGCGTGACCAGCGTCGGCGGCATGAAGCGCGCATAATCGAGCACGAACACCTTTTCGGGCGCGTTGCGCACGCTGGCGGGGTCGTTGACCACCAGAGTCTGGTCGGCGATCCGCTCGAGCAAATGCGTCGCGGTGATATAGCCGAGATCGAACGGCGGATCCTGCCGCATCAGCACGACATCGGCGTCATGCCCCAGGTCGAGCCGCACCGGCGGCAGCGTCTGGTAATGGTCGCCGACGATCCGCTGCACCGTCACCGGATGCGCCATCGCCCAGACATGGCCGTCCGAATAGTTGAGGTCGGTCGCGAGATAATGGAACAACCGGTGCCCGCGCGCCTGCGCCGACAGCATCAGCGCAAAGGTCGAATCGCCGCCGATGTTGATCTGGTCGAGCGGGTCCATCTGGACGGCAACGGT
>JAIETY010000203.1 GCA_019744885.1 Sphingomonas sp. | reverse complement strand
CCTTGCCCTTACGGGTGCGCGCATTGGTGTGCGTGCGCTGGCCGCGCACCGGCAGCCCCTTGCGATGGCGCAACCCGCGATAGCAGGCGAGGTCCATCAGGCGCTTGATGTTGACCGACGTCTCCCGGCGAAGATCGCCTTCGACGGTGTGGTCGGCGTCGATCGTCTCGCGGATCTGCAGCACTTCCTGATCGGTCAGGTCCTGCACGCGGCGCGCGGTGTCGATGCCGAGCTTCTCGGTGATCTGCTTGGCCTTGTGCGGGCCAATGCCGTGGATATAGGTCAGCGCGATAACGACGCGCTTGTTGGTCGGGATATTGACGCCCGCAATACGTGCCATGAAAGTGATTCTCCTGCTCCACAGGGCCTGGCATGGCTGCACCGGCCCCATCTCATCGCGTTGACTTCTCAAACGCACTACACCGGCAAGCGCAGAACGCGCCGCCGGTAGCCGGTGTGTCTGAAGAGCACGCCCTTAGTCCGGGTCGGCTGCCCTGTCAAGCGGCGGTAGCAGGTCAGTTTGAATTCCGTGGCGGACGGCGCTTCCCGCGCGGATCATGAAATGTCCTCGATAATGGAAACAGCCTGGCGCTGACATTAGGGCCAACACCATCAAGGATGAGATTGTACGGCTCCTGATGCTTCCGACATTCATTTCCCCCGGCCGGCCGACGAGATCGGCAATAGCCGGGCGCCGACCCAAGTATCACCCGAGCACAAATGGCGCCAGATTGACGCGCCCAAAGTTCGTTAGTGGCGAAGGCCAGCCCAGATTTTAACCAAAGCTATAACCAATGCCGCTAGTTTCGGGGCCGGTTGAGGCCGGATATGCCATCACGGAGACGACGGTGAATACAATGGCGGGCGACTTTCGGGTGCGGACGGATGCCGGGGCGGCACCGCGCGTTATCGTCCTCGAACTCAACGAGCTGTGCCCGCCATTGCTCGCGCGCTGGATGGCAGAGGGGCGACTCCCCAATTTCCAGCGGCTGTACGATCGCAGCGACGTGTTCACCACGCTGGCGGATGTCGATGATCCCGGCCAGCTCGAACCTTGGATCCAGTGGTATTCGGTGCACACCGGCCTCGCCTTCGATCAGCACCGCGTCTTTCACCTGACCGAAGGCGCACGCGCTGGGCACGCCGATTGGTACCAATTGCTCCTCGCCGCCGGCCGCAGCGTCGGCAGCTTTGCCAGCATGAACGTGGCGCCTTTCGCTGCGGAGGGCAGCTTCTTTGCCAGCGATCCGTGGTCCGAGAACGGCGATGCCTATCCAGCGGGCCTGAACATCTACAACCGCTTCGTCGGCCAACAGGTCCGCGAATATTCAAACACCCGGAACGGCCTGGGTCTTGGCGGTTACGCGCAATTTCTGTCGTTCATGGTCGCCAATGGGCTCAGCCCGTCGACAGTCACGATGATCCTGCGCCAGCTCGCCGCCGAGCGGACGGGCGATCGCCGGCTGTCCTATCGGCGCGTCGCGATCCTCGATCGATTGCAATATGATTTGTTCAGCCGCTTCTACGCGCGCACCCGCCCCGATCTGGCGACCTTTTTCCTCAACAGCACCGCGCATCTGCAGCACGCTTACTGGCGTCACATGGATCCCGATTCGTTCACCGTGCGACCCGATGATGACGAACTGGCGATTTATGGCGACGCGGTCCGCTTCGGGTATGAAGCGATGGACAAGCTCGTCGGCGCGTTTGCGCGGCTCGCCGATCGGCACGGCGCGCGGCTCATCTTCATGAGCGCGCTCAGCCAGCAGCCGTTCCTGCGCCACGAAACCACCGGCGGTCAGCATTTCCACCGGCTCCACGATGCAACAAGCTTCCTCAAGCGCCTCGGCATTGCGTTTGACGATGTCGATCCGACGATGACGCATCAGTATATGGTCCGCTTTGCCAGCATCGAAGCGGCAAGCGCGGCGCGCCAGCGCCTCGAAGCGCTGCAGATGGCGGACGGCCGCGCGCTGTTCGGCTTCGCCACGCGCAGCCCGGGTGAAACAGGGCTGTATTTCGGCTGCCAGATATCGGCCAAGACCGACAATCAAGCGATCGTGATCGACACAGCGACGGGCGAACGATTGACGTTCGGCACGATCCTTTACGCCATCGACGCGATCAAGAGCGGCCGCCACCACCCCGAAGGCGCGTTGTGGATCTCCGGTCGCCACGGCCGCGTGCATGACGAACGCGTGTCGATCCTCGATGTATTTCCGACGCTGTTCGACCTGCTCGGGCAGGCGCAGCCGTCGGGTGACCGGCGCGGACGCAGCTTGGCGGCCCGGCTTAACGTTTAAAGCGGATCGTGATCGGGCAGGGCCACGACCCTGGGTTCATGCTGAGCTTGCGGAGGCACTATTCTCCTGCCCCGCAGGGCCTGGCATGGCTGCACCGGCCCCATCTCATCGCGCTGACTTCTCAAGCGCACTGCATCGGCAAGCGCCAAACGCGCCGCCGGTAGCCGGTGTGGCGGCAGTCGCGTGTGTCACCGTCTGGGCACGAGCATGTCAAGTACGATAGCCGCGCCGTGGCAGCAAATCGTCCGCCGGCATCCGCGATCCAAAGGATTGATCGGGCTGGCGCAGGTCTTACCATGTTTGGCATGTGTAACCACTACCGAAACCATCCCGAATCGATCGCGACATGGCGCGATTATATTGGCTGGTCGCAGCCATTCGACGACGGCCCGTTTTCACAGGTCCGGATCGATGTCTGGCCCAAACGTCCCGGCTTGATCGCCCGAATGACTGAGGACGGACGCCAGATCATCGAGCCGATGGCTTGGGGCGTCGGATTGACCGTCCCCGGCAAGCGACCCGGCACGACCGTCACCAATGTCCGCAACCTGACCAGCCCGTTCTGGCGATCGATGCTCACCCGCCCGGCGCAGCGTTGCCTGGTGCCGTTCACCAGCGTTGCCGAACCGGTGATCGACGGCGGCCGGGCGGAACATTGGTTCCGCGTGCTCGACCGCCCGGTGGCGGCCTTTGCCGGTATCTGGCGACCGTCCGAAGCGGGTGCAGTGTGAGCGTTCCTGACCTGCGCGCCCAACAGCCTGGTCGCGCCACTTCATCCCAAGGCGATGCCGGTGATATTGGCCGACGACGATTGCCAGCGCTGGCTCACCCAGCCGTGGGCGGCAGCACAGGAACTGGTGCAACCCTTCCCCGCGCAATTAATGGCGGTGGACACGCCCGCCTGAGGCCTGGTGCCCTGACATCGGCCCGTCCGTTTCGAGCCCGGCGCGGCTGGCCCGCCAGCCAGGGTGAGATCACCAAGCGGTCGGTCGCCGACCATCCAAGCCAATATCGTCCGGGTCGCAGCCATCAACGCGAACGAATCGACTATCGTCCGACGTCCTTTACTTCAGCGGCCGATTCGGCGGCGGCCTTCAGGTTGAGCAACTGCACCGCGAGCACTTCATCGACCTTGGGGGCGATGACATCCGCCCCGGCCCGGACATAGCCACTGACGATATAGGTCAAGGTCACCCGTGTCGCCCGGCTGCCCCTGGCATCGAGCCGATAGGTCAGCGTGCCAACCACCGCCTCCGCCTGAAGCGGCCCAAGTGCGCCCTGGAACCGCATCATCGCGGGCGGCTGGATATAGACGAGGCGGGCGTGCTCGACGCTGCCCTTGCCCGGCAGCTTCTCGCAAAAACAGCCGGTCGCTTGCGGGTCGAGGTACAGATTGTCGCTGTCGCCCGAGTAGGTGTGTTCCTTGTCCCACCATTTTTGCGGCGCGACGAGCATTGCCCAGACCTGATCGACCGGCTTGTCGACCGTTACCGACTGGGTGATCTCAAACCCGGCAGGGACGGCCTGAACAACTTCGGCGGCGGCTGGCGACGGCAGCAGCGCGATCATCGACGTCCAAAATGTCAGCTGCCAGCGCATATGATCGCCTCCCCCAAGGCATCGAGCGTAGCCGTTCGGATGCGTGGCGCCAAGCGACGCGTGCTATTCGGGCGATGCCTCGACGATCTGACGCACCCAGCTCATGAACGCGCGTGCCTGGCCGTGCACGCTGGATGCCGACAGAAGATAGGCCTCGTCGTCGCTATCGATCGCGACAGCCGACCACTGAGCCTGATGATCGGCGATGGCGGCGCGCAGCACGTTTACCCGGTGCCGCAGTTCGACATAAAGCGATTCATTTTGCCGGATCGGCGCAAAGCGCTCGCCAATCGTCATTGCGGCCGCCATTCGGCCCGCCAGCTCACGGCGTGCTGCGATCAGGTCCTGTTTGCGCTGAAGGTCGCGTCGGGCTGGAATCGTGGCGAGCTGTCGCGCGACCGCGTCGACCGCGTCCAATTCGGCCAGCAGCTGCGCGCGTGTCGTCATGATCCTCGCTCCCCCGAATTTCAGACAATTTACAATTGAAAGCGTGCCCGGCTTTGCGCTCGATCAATGGGCGGGGACGAGGATCGCTTCGATCGCGTCGCTCACATGCGCGATATCGGCCATGCCATCGACATGACGGACCAACCCGCGCGCGTCGTAGATCGGCAGGATCGGCGCTGTCTTGGCGCGATATTCGGCCATGCGCGTGCGGACCGTCTCCGCATTGTCGTCGGCGCGGCGCTTGAAGTCGGTCGAACCGCACACATCGCACACGCCCGCGACCTTGGGCGTGTTGAACGTGTCATGATAATTGGTGCCGCATTTTGCGCAGGAATAGCGCCCGACAATGCGCTCGACCAAGGCGTCTTCATCGACGTCGAGCTCGATGACATAATCGAGCGTGCGACCATGATCGGCGAGCAGCGCGTCGAGCGCGGTCGCCTGCGCCGCCGTGCGCGGATAGCCGTCGAAGATCACGCCCTGCGCGCCGTCGAGCGAGCCGAGCTTTTCGTCGATCAGCGCCGAGACGATTTCGTCCGACACCAGCGCGCCCGAATCCATCACTGCCGCGACCTGATGGCCGAGCGGCGTTTCGGCTTTCCGGGCTTCGCGCAGCATATCGCCCGTCGAGAGCTGGACCATGCCGTGTTCGGCCTGCAAGCGGCCCGCTTGGGTGCCCTTGCCCGCGCCGGGCGGCCCCAGCAAGATGATGTTCAAGCCCGCTTCCTCTCTCTTCGCCGCTTACGCTTAGCGCAGTCGGCCACCCTTCAGCTTCGCTTTCTTGATCAGATCACCATATTGATGCGCCAGCAAGTGGCTCTGAATCTGCGTCACCGTATCCATCGTCACATTGACGACGATCAGCAGGCTGGTGCCGCCCAGATAAAACGGGATGCTCAGCGCCGACACCAGATATTCGGGCAGCAGGCAGATGATCGTCAGATAGGCTGCACCGATCACGGTGATGCGCGTCAGCACATAATCGAAATACAGCTCGGTGTTCTTGCCCGGACGGATGCCGGGGATGAACCCGCCATAGCGTTTCAGATTGTCCGCCGTTTCCTCCGGATTGAACACAATCGCGGTGTAGAAGAACGAGAAAAAGACGATGCCCAAGCCATAGAGCGTCATGAACAGCAGCGATCCGTGCTGCAGATACTGGTTGAGCGCGATGATCGTGCTGCCCCAAACGGTATCACCCGACACATTCTTGCCCGCGAACTGGGTGATCGTCAGCGGCACCGTCAGCAATGTCGAGGCAAAGATCGGCGGGATCACGCCTGCCGTGTTGATCTTGAGCGGCAAATGGCTGCGATCGGCCTGCATCCCGGTGCGCGTCTGGCGCTTGGGATATTGGATCAGGATGCGGCGCTGTGCGCGCTCCATGAAGCAGATGAACAGGATCAGCCCGGCCACGGCGAGCCCGATCAGCACCACGGTGAAATCGGTGACATTGCCACCGCCCTGACGCGCGGTCTGCGCGAGGTTGAACAGCGTCGAGGGCAAGTTCGCGACGATGCCAGCCATGATGATCAGCGAAATGCCATTGCCGATGCCGCGGCTGGTGATCTGCTCACCCAGCCACATCAGGAACATCGTGCCGCCGAGCAGCGACACCACCGCGCCGACCCGGAACATGATGCCCGGGTCGATCACCGCCGCCACGCCCTGCGCCGCGCCGAAGGACTCAAGCCCCTGCGCAATGAAATAGCCCTGGATGATCGTCAGCGCGACAGTGCCATAGCGGGTATATTGGTTGAGCCGCTTGCGCCCGCTTTCGCCTTCCTTCTTGATCGCAGCGAGCGTCGGCGACAATGAGGTCGCGAGCTGGATCGCGATCGAGGCGGAGATATAGGGCGTCACGCCGAGCGCGATCAGGCTCATGCGCTTGAGCGCACCGCCCGAGAAATTGTTGAACAGGTCGAGCACGCCGCCCGTGGTCTGCGCGCTGAGCAGCCCGAGCGCGGTCGGATCAATCCCCGGCAGCGGCACATAGCTCAGCAGCCGGAAGACGATCAGCGCGCCGATCGTGAACCACAGGCGCTTGCGAAGTTCGGTCGCCTGCGCGAATTTCGCGAAGCTGATGCTGGAACTCATTCGGTCGGCTGCAGATGCCATTGGTGTCAATCGTCCCGGAAATTTTGGCGGGCCTGTGCCCGCCGCCATCGCTCATATAGGGGTGCCATGCCGCTTGTCTAATGTGCAGGCGGCGAAATTGGCCGGAACGCGAAACGGCGGGGTTGCCCCCGCCGCTCGATCGTTCCGCCTCAGCCCTTGGCTGCGGGCTTGTAGCTGCTCTGGCTGTACTTCTTGGCCTCAGCCTTTTCAGCCGCCGGCACCACGTGGATCACCTCGACCGCGCCGCCCAGCTTCTCGACCGCTTCGATCGCGCCCTTCGACGCGCCCGCAACCTTGAAGCTGACCACGGTGGTCAGTTCACCCTTGGCGAGCAGGCGCACACCGTCCTTGCCACCGCGCGCGAGGCCAGCGGCCTTGAGTGCTGCGTGATCGACGACGCCGTCGACAACGAGCTTGCCCGACTCGATCGCCTTCTGGATCGCGCCCAGGTTCACCTCGGCATAATCCTTGGCGAAGATGTTGTTGAAGCCGCGCTTCGGCAGCCGCATGTGGAGCGGCATCTGGCCGCCTTCAAAGCCGGCGATGCTCACGCCTTCGCGGCTCTTCTGGCCCTTCTGGCCACGCCCGGCGGTCTTGCCCTTGCCCGAGCCAATGCCGCGCCCGACGCGCATCCGGCCCTTGCGGGCACCTTCGTTATCGCGGAGTTCGTTCAGTTTCATGGTCTTGCACTCGCTTTCGCTTTTGTCGCGCGTTGAAAGGGGGTTAGCCCTCCACCTGCACCATATGCTGCACCTTGCGGATCATGCCCCGGACTTCGGGGGTATCCTCAAGCACGCTGGTACGGTGCATCTTGTTGAGCCCCAAGCCGATCAGCGTTGCGCGCTGGTCGCTGGTGCGGCGGATGGGCGAACCCGTCTGGGTGATCTTGATCGTTGCCATTGCTCGTTACTCCACGATCGCCAGCGCTTCGGCCTCGGCCACGCCCTTGTCGGCGCCGCCACGACCGAGCAGGTCGGCGATCTTCTTGCCACGACGCTGTGCGACGGCCTTCGGGCTGGTCTGCGTCACCAGCGCTTCGAACGTCGCCCGGATCATGTTGTACGGGTTCGACGTGCCGACCGACTTGGTCACCACATCGGCCACGCCGAGCGATTCGAACACGGCGCGCATCGGACCACCCGCGATGATGCCGGTGCCCTGCGGCGCCGAGCGGAGCGTCACCCGGCCGGCCCCGAAGTGACCATTGCCGTCATGATGCAGCGTGCGGCCTTCCTTCAGCGGCACGCGGACCATTGCCTTCTTGGCCGCCGCCGTCGCCTTGCTGATGGCTTCCGGCACTTCGCGCGCCTTGCCATGGCCGAAGCCGACCCGGCCCTTGCCATCGCCGACCACGACGAGCGCGGCAAAGCCGAAGCGCTTGCCGCCCTTCACCGTCTTCGACACGCGGTTGATGTGGACGAGCTTTTCGATCAGCTCTTCGCCGCCATCTTCGCTGTCGCGCGGGGGACGGCGATCGTCACGGC
>JAIETY010000058.1 GCA_019744885.1 Sphingomonas sp. | reverse complement strand
ACGACGGCGGGGCAGACCAACCGCGTCTATACCGCGATCCTGCTGGCGATGGCATCGCCCGAATATATCACCCAGCGCTGACGAGAAGGACGAGCCATGTTCACATCGGATCAATCGCGTCGGGCGTTCCTGAAGCGCAGCGCCGCGCTCGGCATCGCGGGGGGCGCCGCCCCCTTCGTCACCAATCTCGCCGCGATCGGCGAAGCGGCAGCGGCGACCGCCAGCGATTACAAGGCGCTGGTGTGCGTGTTCCTGTTCGGCGGCAATGACTATGCCAACACGCTGCCGCCCTATGACCAGGCGAGCTATAATCTTTACGCCGCCGCGCGGCAGAATCTCGCGCACGGCCGCGATACGCTCGCCGCCACCCTGCTCAATCCTTCGACGGCGCTCGCCGGGGGCCGGCAATATGCGTTGTCGCCGACGATGGCGCCGCTGGTGCCGATCTTCGATGCCGGCAGGATGGCCGTGGTGCTCAACGTCGGCACCCTCGTCCAGCCGACCACCAAGGCGCAATACACCGCCAATTCGGTCCGCCTGCCGCCCAAATTGTTCAGCCATAACGACCAGCAAAGCTATTGGCAGGCCAGCAACCCCGAAGGCGCGACCTCGGGCTGGGGCGGCCGCATGGGCGATCTGCTGCAAAGCGGCAACGGCACCGCCACGCTCACCTGCATCAACGCGACCGGCAATGCGGTGTTCCTGAGCGGGCGCACCGCGATTCCCTATTCGGTGGGGACGACCGGCCCGATTGCGCTGCTCAACAATGGCACGACGCTGTTCGGCTCAACCGCTGCCGCCAGCACGCTGCGCACGCTGATGACCGGCACCAACGCCAACATGTTTGCCAATGAGCATGCGACCGTCAGCAAGCGCGCGCTCGACACCTATACGCAGGTCAACGCCGCGCTGGCGGGCGCGCCCGTCGCCAACTTCCCGCTGTTCCCCACCGGCAATAATCTGGCGAGCCAGTTGCAGATCGTCGCACGGCTGATTTCGGTGAGCCAGGAACTCGGCGCCAAGCGGCAGGTGTTTTTCGTGTCGCAGGGCGGCTTTGATCTCCACGACAATCTGCTCGCGCAGCATCCGGGGCTGCTCGGCAATGTCGCCAGTGCGATCCGGGCGTTTTATGACACCACCGTCGCACTGGGCGTTGCCGACCGGGTGACGACCTTCACCGGCTCCGACTTCGGGCGGACGTTGCAGTCGAACGACGACGGATCGGATCACGGCTGGGGCGGCATGCACTTTGTCGCGGGCGGCGCCGTAAACGGTCGGCGCTTCTATGGGACACCGCCGGCGATCGGCAACAACACCCCCGACGATGTCGGCCAGGGGCGCCTGCTGCCGACGATCTCGGTCGATCAATATGCCTCGACGCTGGCAAGCTGGTTCGGCGTGAGCGCGAGCAATATGAGCACGGTGCTGCCGAATATCGGCAACTATAATCCGTCGACGTGGAATTTGGGCTTCGTTTGAAGCCGATTACTGCATGCCAGCCCAAGCACTGATGGGCTAGCGCATCAGGCTCCTTTATGGCCCAAGCCGCACTATCCGCACGAAGATCTTCTCGCCGCCGAGCTTGAAATGCGTGACGACTGCATCCTTGATGTCGGCGCCGACCATCTTCTTCAAGCCGAGATGGCGATATTCCTCGATCCCATCAGGGGTCTCGAATATCACGTCAGCGTCGCTGCCTCCTGACTCGACGAAGACTTGCTCCCAAATTGGCCCGACAAACGCTCGAATCCTCATTGGCTGCGCTCCCAAAATGATTGCAATTCATCTATCAAGACTAATCGCCATTACTAATTTGTAAGAGAATTCCTTCCCGTTGCTCTGGCGTCAGAAGCATAAATTCTTTGACGACTGTGTCGAAATTTGGGCTTGCAAAATTCAATGTTGCGGTCGGGCCCAAGCCAGGAATCTTGCTTAGAATTGCCTTTATCTTCGCCGGTTCCTTATGCAGCGCAGTTCGAAATTCTGCCTCCTGCTTATGTCGCGGCTCTTCAAACTGAGTAATTTTTGCTTTAAACGCTGCCGCATCAAACTTGGCTGACTCGGAGAGAAGCTCAAGGCAGGCATCGAATAGCTTTGGATCAGGACGAACTGGCTCCTCCAATTTTTGAATACAAAACAGTTGCATTTCATCGACTTCCAATGCCTTCATCGCGATTGCGCGGACATCTGCTGATACGGTTGCCAGATCGCTCGCGCTACGCTCTCCTTCCTTTGGGGAAGCGTCGGGTTTTAGCGCGGACGTGGTCGTGGCCATTGCCCCGCCCCCTCCACCGCCGTTCTTTGCGCCGGCGAGGACCGCGTCGAGACGCGCGCTCGCTTCTTTCGCTCGTGTCGTTGCAGCCGCCAATTGTTTTTCCGCTACTTCCTTTTTGACCTTACAATCGGCAATCGCTGCGGCATCGCCAGTGTCGCATTTGTTTTCGCGCGCAGGCTTTGTCGCTTCGGTGACCGTCGTGACATTGGCGTCGGCGGCCCGGACATCAGCCTGCGCCGTCTCGATCGCCCGGACCCAATCCTGCGGTGTCGTCACGGTCGCCGACGTTCCGCCCGCGACGAGCACGGTCGGCGCCGGGCGCGCGGCGCGTGTCAGTTGTTCAATGGCGAGGATGGCAATCATAGCCTTCCAGTCACGCCCTGCCTGGACCACGAACGCGGACTTGGTGATGGCACCGCTCATGTAGCGCTCGCAGGTTCGATAGAAGCTCTCCCGCAGCAAATTGATCGTCTGCGTCCGCTCGATCGTTGCGGCCGATTCGGTGATGGCCAGCGCGGCGCTGAGTTCACCGCTCTTACCCGCGACATTCGCCTTGAGAGCACCGGACGCGCTCGCTGCAAGGGCGCTGAAGACATCGGGCGAAGCTTCTGCGCATATTCTCCATGTGCGTGAGATTCTCGTTTTAATTGGGCTGCCGTGACCATCCCTTGCCAAGACCTCTTCGACAACCTCTGGCACCATCACCACCTCGCGTTGCTTTGCGTCGATGGTGATAACACGTGGACCATCCGGCGCCTCAATTGTCTCGGTGCGATAGATCCCATTCCAGTTCGCGCAGCCAGCCAGTGCGACCGCCAGCATCAGCCCGAATATCGGTTTCATGGTCATGCCTTACCCCCGCATTTGCCCAGCGACACATCAACCGAGTCTACAACGATCAAGGCGCTCCCGTTCTCAGCAGGCAAGGGCAGATCAAGCGAGACGGTGACATCGGTACGCTCACGCCTTGCCAGCGGCATCTCGACAGTGAAAGTCCAACTGTCTTCCTCAGGCCGAAGAGTCGCCCGTCGCCCCTCAACATTAAGTATAATGGTCCCAACCCGCGGCGTGTTCAAAGCAATCGACCCACCGCGCAGCGCAAAGGTAGCACGACAACCTTTGGCGCCGGGAGAGGCTGCAAGTGTGAAGTGTCGTTCCGCAGGATTTTTGGGCGGAACACTACTGTTAGCTCTTTCCAATTGCAAATTGTCGAAGAGAATGGAAACGGCACTACCGTTCGGCGACGCCGTAAACGCGCTCGCATTGCCTGAGGACAAGCCGTAAAAGCGAGCATTTGGCGCTGCCGAGGCGCCAAGCGACAAGAAGATCGCCGCCACAACTACTCCCAATTTTAAACGCACGTTGCCCTCCCCAAGGTTTCGACCATGAGCTTGACACGCTATCAATATCAAATTTCTCTGTAAAGTTATAATATGTAACGTGCTCATGGCACTTGGAGAAAATTACCGTCTCCAAGAAATTATTTCACACACTTTTATGGTATTATTGGGATATTTTTTAAAATGATAAAGTGTCTGAATAATATTTAACAAGGGCAGAGCATTATTGTATCTGCTCTCCGCTATGTCGACCATATTTAAAAATGCTAAAAGCGTATTATATTTCGCTCGTATTTTTACAGATATTCAGGCTCGTATTGGACTTTGAATTAAAAAAAAGGGCCCAGGTTTCCCCGAGCCCCTTTTTCCGATAGTCTCTAACCGCAAGTGTTAGTCGCGGTCGCCCGTCAGGAAAGCGGGCGCGAATTCGGGCGCGGGGCCGTCATCGCTGCCGCCCGAACGCTCGGGACGCGGGCCACGCGGACCGCGATCACCGCCGCCGTCGCGACGCGGGCCCCGATCCCCACGGCCTTCGCCACCACGGCCACCGCCGCCCGGACCACGACCGCCATCGCCGTCACGGCGCGGGCCACGCGGACCACGGTCGCTACGCTCGCCGCCTTCACGCGGCGGACGCGTGTCTTCGAGTTCGGCACCCGTTTCCTGATCGACGACGCGCATCGACAGACGCACCTTGCCGCGCGGATCGATCTCGAGCACCTTGACCTTGACTTCCTGGCCTTCGCTCAGGACGTCGCTGACCTTCTCGGTGCGCTCGTTGCGGATTTCGCTGACGTGGACGAGGCCGTCCTTGCCGCCCATGAAATTCACGAACGCGCCGAAATCGACGAGATTGACGACCTTGCCGTTGTAGATTTTGCCGACTTCGGCTTCCTCGACAATGCCCTTGATCCAGGCAATCGCTGCCTCAATCTGCGCATGGTCGGACGAGGAGACCTTGATCACGCCTTCGTCGTCGATGTCGACCTTGGCGCCGGTGGTGGCGACGATCTGGCGGATCACCTTGCCGCCGGTGCCGATCACGTCACGGATCTTCGACTTGTCGATCGTGATCGTTTCGATGCGCGGGGCATGCGCTGACAGTTCGGTGCGGGTCGACGACAGCGCCTTGGCCATTTCGCCGAGGATGTGCTCGCGGCCTTCCTTCGCCTGGTTGAGCGCAACACGCATAATCTCTTCGGTGATGCCGGCGATCTTGATGTCCATCTGCATCGTCGTGATGCCTTCGGATGTGCCCGCGACCTTGAAGTCCATGTCGCCGAGGTGATCTTCGTCACCCAGAATGTCCGACAGAACCGCAAAATCCTTGCCTTCGAGGATCAGGCCCATCGCGATGCCCGACACCGGGCGCTTGATCGGCACACCGGCGTCCATCAGGCTCAGCGAGCCGCCGCAGACGCTGGCCATCGACGACGAGCCGTTCGACTCGGTGATGTCCGACGTCACGCGGATCGTGTAGGGGAATTCTTCCTTCGTCGGCAGCACCGCGTGCAGCGCGCGCCAGGCGAGCTTGCCATGGCCGATGTCGCGACGGCTCGGCGCGCCGAAGCGGCCGACTTCACCGACCGAATAGGGCGGGAAGTTATAGTGCAGCATGAAATGCTGGTAGCTGAGGCCGTTCAGCCCATCGATCATCTGCTCGGCATCCTTGGTGCCCAGCGTCGTGGTGGCGATGGTCTGCGTCTCGCCGCGTGTGAACAGCGCCGAGCCATGCGCGCGGGGCAGGAAATGCACCTCGGCTTCGATCGGGCGGATCTGCGTGGTGGTGCGACCGTCGATGCGCGTGCCGTCCTTCAGGATCGCGCCGCGAACAATGTCGGCCTCGATCTTCTTGACGAGCTTCTGCGCGGCCATCTGCTCCTGCGGCGTGCGGTCGGCCATGGCTGCCTTCGCCTTGGCGCGGGCGGCGTTGAGCAGGTCGGCACGGTCGGACTTGAGCGTGGTCTTGTAAGCAGCGGCGATATCCTCGCCGATCAGCTTTTTGAGCTCGGCCTTCACCGCCGCGGTGTCATCGGCGATCTTCAGCTCCCACGGATCCTTGGCGGCCTGTTCGGCCAGATCGATGATCGCGTTGATCACTTGCTGCGACGCACGGTGGGCGAACATCACGGCGCCGAGCATGACGTCTTCCGACAGCTCCTTGGCTTCGGATTCGACCATCATCACCGCGTCATGCGTGGCGGCAACGACGAGATCGAGCAGACCGTCGGCAACCTGCGCGTCGGTCGGGTTCAGGATATAGTCGGTGCCGTCATAACCGACGCGCGCGGCGCCGATCGGGCCCATGAAGGGCACGCCCGACAGCGTCAGCGCAGCCGAAGCCGCGACCATCGCCAGGATATCGGGCTCATTCTCGCCGTCATAGCTCAGCACCTGAGCGATGACGTTGATTTCGTTGTAGAAACCTTCGGGGAACAGCGGGCGCAGCGGACGATCGGTCAGGCGGCTGATCAGCGTCTCGCGCTCGGTCGCGCCACGTTCGCGCTTGAAAAAGCCGCCCGGAATGCGCCCGGCGGCCGAATATTTTTCCTGATAGTGAACGGTGAGCGGGAAGAAATCCTGCCCTTCCTTCACTGATTTGGCGGCGGTGACGGCGCAAAGCACAACCGTCTCGCCGAGCGTCGCGATCACCGCGCCGTCGGCCTGGCGGGCAACCTTGCCCGTTTCGAGGGTAAGGGTCTTGCCCCCCCACTCGATTGAAACTTTCTTGGTATCGAACATCTGATTTCCTTCAACACCACGCGCCCTATGCGCATGGGGCCTATGCGAGCGCCTGCGGAACGGATTTCCACAGGGTCTCTGGTCGAGCCATGATGGCTCTTCGGACCCCCGTTTCGGCGGGGATCACGGTGCGGACATCGTGCCGGATTGCACGACGATCCGCAAACAAAACGGCCCCCGAAACGGGGGCCGCGATGGTTACTTGCGAAGACCCAGCTTCGCGATGAGATCGGTATAGCGCTGCCCGTCGCGGTGACGCAGATAATCGAGCAGCGAACGGCGCTTGTTGACCATCATCAGCAGCCCACGGCGCGAATGATTGTCCTTCTTGTGGCCCTTGAAATGCTCGGTCAGGTTGCGAATGCGCTCGGTGAGGATCGCGACCTGGACTTCGGGGCTGCCGGTATCGCCTTCGGCGCGGCCATGTTCCTTGACGAGCGCGTCCTTGCGCTCCTGCGAGATCGTCATGTGTTTCTTTCCTTCGACATCGGACTAAAGATTAAACCCGCGCACGACCCGGACCTGATGATCCGAAACCTCAACCAGCGCGACCGGCACATCGTGCAGGACCGCGAAGTATAGGCCATCGTGAACGGCAATCCCGATCAGCTTGCGCCCCTGCTGGAGCGCCCCTGCCTGATCGGGGGTGAGGGAGAGAGCCGGGATGTCGTCCAGCCCTGCCCTCAGAGGCAGGAGAATTGCTTCAAGTCCGCGCGCATTAGCGAGTTCGGCCAATTTGTCCAGCGATATCGCGTGGGCAAGGGTAAACGGCCCGGCTTTGGTGCGGCGGAGCATCGTGACATGGCCCACGGTACCGAGCGTCAGCGCGATGTCGCGCGCGAGGCTGCGGATGTAGGTGCCTTTCGAAACGTGCGCGGTGAGGGTGACACTCTCCAATTCCTCCCCCGCCAGGGCGAGGTGGCGCAGAGCGCCGGAGGGGGAGGACGCCGAAACATCTGTTGTGCTTCCGCCCCCTCCGCCAGCCTGCGGCTGCCACCTCCCCCTGACGGGGGAGGATATGGTGAGCGAATGCACGGTCACCCGCCGCCCTGCCAGCACCACCTCTTCACCCGCCCGCGCAAGATCATAGGCCCGCTCGCCATCGACCTTCAGCGCCGAGTAGGCAGGCGGCACCTGATCGATCGGCCCGGTAAAGCGCGGCAGCACGGCCTCAACCTGCGCCAGCGTCGGCCGTACATCGCTCTCCGCGACCACCTTGCCTTCGAGATCGAGCGTATCGGTCTGCACCCCGAAGCGAACCGTAAAGTCATACACCTTGTCGCTATCGAGCATCCGCCCCGCCAGCTTGGTCGCCTCCCCGAGCGCAATCGGCAACACTCCCGTAGCGAGGGGATCAAGCGTCCCGCCATGCCCGACCTTCACCTTGGCATAGCCGCCCTGCCGCAACGCGCGTTTGACTGCGCTCACCCCTTGCGTCGAACCAAGCCCGAGCGGTTTGTCGAGAATGATCCAGCCGTGCACCGGGTGTCAGCGCTCGGCGGCAGCGAGCCGTTCCACGAAATGCTTGCGACACAGCGCGACATAGCGGTCGTCGCCGCCGATCTCGGTCTGCGCGCCCTCGGCAACCGCGCGCCCCGCGCGATCGACGCGTAGGTTCATCGTTGCCTTGCGCCCGCATTCGCACACCGATTTCAGCTCGACGAGATTGTCGGCAATCGCCAGCAGCGCCGCGCTGCCGGGGAATAGCTTCCCGCGAAAATCAGTGCGCAGGCCGTA
>JAIETY010000158.1 GCA_019744885.1 Sphingomonas sp. | reverse complement strand
CCCTTCCCCGATTTCCTCCGGTCGACGCTCGGCTAGATTCGCATGCGCGTGACCGTGTCCGACCGCGCGGTCGCCAGCCCGTGCATCAATATCTGCGACATCGATGCGACGGGCCTTTGCACCGGCTGCGCGCGCACGCTCGACGAGATTGCGCGCTGGCCAGACGAGAGTGCGGCGTGGCGCGCATCGGTCCTCGCCGCGTTGCCCGCGCGGCGCGCGAGCGGCATTCGCTAACCGCTGCTCAGGCGGGGCGCGCGCCTGCGGCAATCAATGCGGAGATCGCCCCCACAACTTCGGCCGTCGCAAAGGGTTTGGCGATCATCACGCTGCCGGGCACGCCCATCGATGCCCAGTGATGCTCGCTCGCCGCGCTGACATAGACGATCGGCAGCGTCGCATATTGGGCGCGGGCTTCGCGCGCGACCTGCCAGCCATCGGGGCCGTCGCCCAGATTGATATCGGTCACCAATACGCCGAGTTCGGCACCATGCGCGGCAATTTGGTGGCGCGCCTGCTGGCCGTTGTCGGCAACCAGCACATGATAGCCGGCATCGCTGAGCGCGGCGACCATGGTTTCCTGAATAAGGAAGTCATCTTCGACATATAGCAGCATTTTCGGCCTCAAATCGGTCACGAATCGGCTTTCATGGGATCGTCATGCAGCAACGAACGGCGACGCGGAAAAGTGCCCGACCGCGATCAGTGGTCGTGGATGATCGCCACGCGCGTGCCCGAATGCGTATCGCTGATTGTGACTGTCGCGTCGAGCTGACGCGACAGCGCCTCGACGATCCCGGTGCCCAGGCCGGGCTGGCGCGTCGCCTCGTCGCCGGGCATGCCGACGCCATTATCCTCGACGCTCAGCGCCCAGCCCGTCGGGCGCGACCGATAGTCGACCGTGATCGTGCCCGGGGTCGCACGATCGGGAAACGCATGCTTCAGCGCGTTGATCACCAATTCGGTCACGATCAGGCCGAGGCTGACCGATACTTCCGATGACGTCACAGTGTCGTCGACGATCGGCGTCAGCGTCAGCAGATTATGGTCATAGATCATCGACGCGCCGATGCTGTCGCACAGATCGGCGAAATAGGTCTTCAACACGACATCGCCCGATTTGGCCGAGGCAAGCTGGCGTTGCAGCGTGGCGATCGACATCACCCGGTGGTGCGCGTCTTTCAAATGGCTGCGCGCCTCGTCCGACTGGACCTTGCGCGCGCTTTGCAGCAGCACGCTGGCGATGATCTGCAAGCTGTTGGCGACGCGGTGCTGCAATTCGAGCATCAGCACCTGCTTCTCGCGGACGACATCGTCCTTCTCTTTCTCGATCCGGCGCGCGTCGGTGACGTCGGAGACCGCCAGCACAATCAACGCGCGCAGCGAGTCGCCATAATCGAGCAAATGCGCATTGATGATCAGGCACCGGGTCGGCTTGTCGGGGCGGATCAGATCAAATTCATAGGCGGTAATCGCGGCCTGTCCCGCCGCGGTCGCGCGCAGCAGCGAGCGCAGCGGCGGCGCTGCCCATTCGCCACCGCCGAGCGCCGACATCGCCTTGCCGACGACCTGATCGGGGTCGAGGCCGAACGCGCTGCAAAAGGAACCGCTCGCGGCGACAACGGCCAGATCGGCGTCGATCAGCAACAGCGGGGTGGCGGACGAAAAGACAAGCGCCATGCCAAGGCTGCTCGCTGCCTGCGGAGGAAGGGGCGTAAAAAATTCCACGGCCGAAGCCTTCGGGAGCCGGAGCCTCGCGGTGGACGAGTCATTGCCGGTAGCGACGCGATGCAGGCTTTGTGCGCGACTGCCGACTTACGGCACGATCATGCGGCCAAGCGCATAGCACCTAATGCCACCGCACCCCTAATCTATTCGGCGTGTCGCGCGACTAGGCTTCGACCGGTGCCGCAGCGGCGGCGATCAGCGCATCGTCCTTGGCATTGGCGCGCGCATAGGCGGGGCGGGCGAGGATTCGACCGAGATAGGCAGTGAAGCCGTCGCGCTTGGGCAAGGTGCCGAATTGCGTGCCCCAGGCAATCTGCGACCCCAGATAAACATCCGCCGCACTGAACGCCTCACCCGCGACATAGGGCGTCACCGACACGGCGGCCTCAAGCACATCGACCATTTTGTCGAAACTACCGAAGCCGATCATGCCCGATCGTTCAGCGGGCGGCTCGACCCCCAGCGACTTCATCGTCACCGCCTGTTCGACCGGCCCCGCCGCAAAGAACAGCCAGCGATAATAGGCCGCGCGCTGGTCGACCGGCGGCGCCAGCCCGGCGTCGGGAAAGGCATCGGCGAGATAGGCGCAGATCGCCGGGCATTCGGTGACGACATGGCCGTTGTGCACGATTGCCGGCACTTTCCCCATCGGATTGATCGCGAGATAATCATCAGCCTTCATGCTCGATGCGTAATCAAGCACGACGGTTTCATAATCGGCGCCGGTTTCCTCGAGCATCCAGCGGGCGATCCGCCCGCGCGACATCGGATTGGTGTAGAATGTCAGCCCGTCCGCCATTGCGACTCTCCCCGCTCATCGTGAACGAAGTGAGAACATCGGCGCCGAAGAGTCAACCCGCTTTGCGATACCACCAGACGCCGTCGACGACATCCTTCACCGCGCGCCCCTCAACTTCGAGGCGGCGCAGATGCGCCAGCGATTCGCCCGTCGCCATGCCGAGCAGCTCGGGGCCGATCGCGCGGCGGAACAGTCGCCCGAAGCAATCGACCGAGCGGCGCGGGGCTTCGCCGATGAAGACTTCCAATTCGTCGAGCCGGTCGCGATGCTCGCGGTCGAGCGCGTCGAGCCGCACATGCAGCCCGGTGAAGACATCACCGTGCGACGGCAACACCGTCAGATCGGCGGGCAATTGCCTGAGCTTGGCGAGCGAGGCGAGCCAGTCGCCGAGCGGATCGCCTTCGGGCTCGGTCACGCCGAGCGAAATGTTCGAGCTGATCCGCGGCAACACCTGATCGCCCGAAATCAAAACCCCGCGCTCGGCATCGAGCAGACAGGCGTGCTCGGGGCTGTGGCCGTTCCCCGTCACAATCTGCCAGCGCCGCCCGCCGAGCATCAGCACTTGCCCGTCGACCAGCCGCCGATAGCCGAGCGGCAAGGGCGTGATGATCCGGCGAAACCCGCTCCAGCCGCGCGCCTTGCCGCGCTCGATCGCTGCCTCATCCCAGCCTGCGCCGCGCCAGAAAGCGATCATTTCGTCGGGCACCGCATCGCGCGCATCGGCGGCGAGCATCCGCGCTGTCAGCCACTCGCCGCGCGTCATTTCGAGCGGACAGCCGTGGTGATCGCACATCCACCCGGCGAGCCCGATATGATCGGGGTGCATATGCGTGCCGATCACCCGCGTCAGCCGCACGCCATCCAGCGCGCCGCCCCGGAACAGTGCTTTCCAGTCGGCGCGCGTCGGCGCGAGATTCATGCCGGTGTCGACCAGCGCCGCGCCGGGTCCGGCTGCGTCTTCGTCGTCGATCAGCCAGCAATTAATGTGCCGCAGCGGCCCCGGCACGACCAAGCGCACCCAATGCAGCCCGTCGGCGACCGGCATCGTCTGCTGCGGCTCGGGGCCGACATGGCCGAACGGATAGGTCAGCCCGCGATGGCTGGTGGGCACGAAGCTCGCGTCGGGGACGAGCGCAGCGTCGGCGCTGATCTTCACGCGGCGCGTTTAGGCGCGCTTGAAGGGATCGTGCAAGCCACCCGGCAGCAGCGCGGCATCGCCACCTTCGGCATCGCGCGCGGCCTGATCGCGCTCGTTGCGTAGCGACTGGATCAGCGCGGCGCGGTCGCCTTCGAGCTTGTTGTCGACCGGCGCTTCGATGCCCGCTGCCTTCGCTGCCTTGGCAACGATCGCGTCGAGTTCACGCTGCGAGCAAAGGCCCAAAGTCACCGGGTCCTTCGGGGTGATGTTGGCGATATTCCAGTGGCTGCGGTCGCGGATCGCCGCGATCGTCGTGCGTGTGGTGCCGATCAGATTGCCGATCGCGCCGTCGGTAATCTCGGGGTGGTTGCGGATGATCCAGGCGATGCCGTCGGGCTTGTCCTGGCGCTTCGACACCGGCGTGTAGCGCGGGCCCTTGGTCCGGCGGACCTGATCGGGCCCTTTCGACATTTTGAGCGTGTAGTTCGGGTCGGCCTGCCCCTTCTCAATCTCGTCCTGCGTCAGCTCGTGCGCGCGCACCGGATCGCGGCCCGTCAGCTTGGTCGCGGCGGTATCATCGGCAATCGCCTGCACTTCGAGAATGTGCAGCCCGCAGAATTCGGCGATCTGCTCAAAGCTGAGCGCGGTATTGTCGACCAGCCACGAAGCGGTGGCATGGGGCATGAGCGGCTGGGCCATGCGGGGAAATCTCCTGAAAACAATAAGGGCCACCCCTTGCGGGATGGCCTATCACCTCGCAGGCTTACTGCGGATGGCGCGCGGGGGCAAGGCGCGAGTGAAAGGGGCCAAAACGCGCGGGCTTGGGGCTGGTCTCGCCGCGCGTTATCCCCCATCTGTCGACCATGATCAGGATCGCCCGATGAGCGTCGCCTTCCGCCGCGAAAGCGATGAAGAACATATGGAACCGCGGTTCGAACTGCCGCTGCCGTCGGGGCCCAATCTGGTGACGGCGCGCGGACTGGCGCTGACTCTCGCCGCGCTTGATGCCGTCAATGCCCAAGTGCGCGACGAAACCGATCCGGTAAAGCTCGCCGAGTTGAAGCGGAGCCAGCGCTACTGGCAAACGCGCGCGGCGACGGCTGAGCTAGCGCCAGTGGCAAGCGGCGATGCAGTCGCCTTCGGCTGCCGCGTCACGCTTAGTCTCAACGGGGCGCGCCGGGTGATCGACATCGTCGGCGACGACGAAGCCGATCCTGCAACCGGCCGCCTCGCCTTCTCCGCCCCCCTCGCCCGCGCGGTGATCGGCGCCGAAGTGGGCGAAGTGCTCGATCTCGGCGAGCGGGTAGAGGCGATCGAGATCATTGCGATCGAGGCGATCCCGGCGGAAGGCTAACCCAGCGCTCACGGCCCAAAATGCGGCGCAGGCAACAGTTAAGTAACGACTCTTGCTATAGTTCGGATCGGGGCGTGCGTTCCCGAATTGGCGCCCGTTTGCCGGTAAAGCGGGCCGTTCCGAGGGGTGTCACCGGCATTATGGCCGCCAGGAGTGGAGTAGTTCGATGGATCGCATGCCTTGGTTCTACCCGCTATGGGCACTGGTCGCTTTTTGGGCTTGGGCGGTTCATGTCGCGACGGGCTTCATGGACAATTTGATCCATGCGCATAGCGGCCGCCGGTCGGGGATCCTCGGGATGCTCGACTCCGTCACCAATGCGCTGCTCGTGGAACCGCTTGGGCGGCCGCTGACTGTCGGGCTCCTCGTTATCGCCGGCGCTGGCTCGGCGATCTGGCTCTATAAGGGTCAGCGACGGGATTTAGCGTGAAAGACGCGCGAAAAGCGTCGTTCAAGATGGAGCGACGCGCATGAGCGTTCCAGTTGTATGGGCAAGCACGGTGATGGTTAGCCTTTCTGCAAAGATGCCCTTTGAGAACGCGCTGGTTGATGTGCCGCGCGACCCCAAGCTCGATACCAGTCGACGTAACAAAGCTGGCGAAGTGCTTTCTGCCGAGAATTTTCCACGCGAGGTTTGGGGCATGCCTCGATTGAATCAGAGCAGGCCGCTGCCTGACATATTCATGGGCTATGGCCCTTGGATCGTTTCCAAGGCGGCTGCCGATGTGATGCGGCAATTCGACATGGGACAGGGTGGTTTTTACCCGGTGCGCGTTCTCAAGAAGGACCTCAAAACCCCATTCGATGGCGAATGGTTCTGCCTGAATTTCGGGAATGTGAAGAAAGCTTACATGGGGGGAGGAAGAGACCCCACACCGTATATCCCAAAGGACTATATTTCGCACACCATGCCAGGTTCCGGAATCATAAAGGACAATATGCTGATGGTGAATGCGGATGCGTTGGTTGGACCTGATATTTGGGTTGATCCTCAGATTTACGATACGTTTTTTGTCAGTGACCGTCTCGCCAAAGCTTTGAAAGAGGCAGGCGTAGCCCGGGCCTTTGGCTTCAAGAAGTGCAAGATCATCTGAGATTGGGATTCCCTTACGGCGACGGATTTGGTCGCTGACCGGCCCCCCGCGTTAGCGCCCCCGCAACTCAATCACCCATACATCCGCCGGTGCCCCCAGCCGGAACGGCAGGATGCTCGTGCCAATGCCGGCGGTTACGATCAGCCGCTTGCCGCCCTCCTCCACCACCCCGCAGAAATAGCGGGTGCCGTAGCGCGAGGCCGTCGCGATCGGGCCCCAGATCGGCAGGACGATCTGCCCGCAATGCGTGTGACCCGCGAGCACCAGCGGCACGATGGCAGGCACGGCGGGGAAGATATCGGGGCTGTGGCTGAGCAGCACCGGGACGCCACCGATGCGCGCAAACGCGGCGACCACGCCCGCGACATCGGCGTGGTGCGTCGAGTCATCATCGACGCCGCCAATCGCCAGCGGGCCGACCCGCACCGCGCGATTGTCGAGCACGGTGATCCGCGCCTTGGCCAACGCGGCATGCACCGCGCGGCCGTCGAGCCAATGATCGTGATTCCCCATCACCGCCAAAGTCCCAAGCCTTGGCCGCAGCGCCGCCAAGGGCGCAATCGCCGCGTCAGCGCCGTAGAGCCTGGTCGCGGTGCGCTTCTCCGTCACGAAATCGCCCGCGATCAGCACCAGATCGGGGCGCAGCGCATTGACCTGCCCCACCACCCGCGCCAGCCGCGACGGCGGCGTTTCGGGTCCCGCGACGTGCAGGTCGCTCATCAGCACCAGCCGCATCGGCGGCGCGGTCGCGGGCCAGTCGGGCACGGTGATCGTCAGCCGCCGCACGACCGGATCGGTGGTCGCTTGCCAATAGATGAAAGCGGTAAGCAGGCCGACCGCAAGCAACAGCCAGGCCACACCCCGGCGCAAAATCCTCAAGCTGCCTGCCGCTCGCTCTCCAGCCCGACCGGGGCCAGCGCTTCAAGGAATTGCCGCGCGCTCGCTTCCCAGGTGAAGGTCTTGCCGTAATCGGCGCAGGCCTTGCGATCGAGCTTGAGCGCCGCGGCAATCGCAGCGGTCAAATCCTCGTCCATCACCCCGACGCCGGGCTTCAGTACATCGACCGGCCCAGTCACTGGGAAAGCGGCAACCGGCACGCCCGACGCCAGCGCTTCGATCATCACCAGCCCGAACGTGTCGGTCTTGCTGGGGAAGACGAAGACATCGGCGGCGGCATAGGCGGCGGCGAGGTCGACACCGAATTTCGGCCCCAGAAAATGCGCGTGCGGATATTTCGCCTCCAGCGTCGCGCGCGCGGGGCCATCGCCGACGATTACCTTGGTGCCCGGGTGGTCGCTTTCGAGGAACGCTTCGATATTCTTCTCGATCGCGACGCGCCCGACATAGAGCTGGATCGGGCCACCGCCGCCCTGCGTCAGCGCGCGGATCGCCGGATCGGGCACCACATCGGGGCCAAAGGTCGACAGGTCGACCCCGCGCCCCCAATGGCGGATCTTGGTGAGGCCATGTTCACGCAACGTCTCGGCAATCGACGGGGTGGAAGCGAGCACCGCCTGCGCGGGCCAATGGAACCAGGTGATGTAACGCCAGATCCAGCCCGGATCGATGCCGATCCGCGCCGACACATAATCGGGGAATTGCGTGTGATAGGCGGTGGTGAACGGAAAGCGCCGCGCGAGGCACCAGCGCCGTGCCGCCAGACACACCGGCCCTTCGGTCGCAAGGTGAATGGCGTTCGGGCGGAAATCCGCGAGCATCTTGCCCACCGCTGCGGTCCGCGCGAACGCCAGCCGGATTTCGGGGTAAGTCGGGCACGGCATCGAATAGAAGCGCTCGGGCGAAATCACGAGCACTTCATGCCCCTGCCGCTCAAGCTCGGCGCGCACGGACTGGAGCGTTCGGACGACGCCGTTCACCTGGGGGCTCCAAGCGTCGGTGACGATCGCGATCCGCACTATGCCGCCAGTGCGGGCATATCGGAGAGGGGCGCGGCGTGCTCGCGCTCGGCGAGCGCGCGTACCGCCATTTCGTCGGCCCAGTGCAAAATCTCCATCCGGCC
>JAIETY010000130.1 GCA_019744885.1 Sphingomonas sp. | reverse complement strand
CCTGCCTCATAAGTGCCGAGCGCCTTGTCGGGCGAGAGCAGCATCGACCGCGACTTCAGATAGGCCTTGTCGGTCATGCCCTTGAGCGGGATCGACACGAAATCGCTGTCGGCGAGATATTTCTCGCGGTCGGCATAGGCGAGCAGCATCGCTTCGCCGATCAGATGCCACGACACTGGGTTGCTGGCGCCCAGCTTCTTCATGTCGAAGCGTTCGAGCATGCCGAGCACTTGCAGCACCGTGACGGCGCCCGACGACGGCGGCCCCATCCCGCAGATCTTGTAGCCACGATAGCTACCGCAGATCGGCGGGCGTTCCTTCGCCTGATAGGCGGCGAGATCGGCGAGCGTCATGTCGCTGGGGTTACGCTGCGCGGTTGTGGCAGCCGTGACGATCGCTTGCGCGGTTGCGCCGGTATAGAAAGCGTCCGGCCCCTTGTCGGCGATCAGCCGCAGCGTCTTCGCCAGATCGGGGTTTTTGACGAGCGCGCCTTCGGTCAGTGGCTTGCCGTCACGCGTATATTGCGCGCTAATTGCCGGGAAGGCGCTCCAAATCTGGCTGACATAGCCCATGCCCGCCGCCATTGGCTTGGTGACGGTGTAGCCCTCTTCGGCGAGTTTGATCGCGGGGGCGAACAACGCGTTCCACGGCAGCTTGCCAAAGCGCTGGTGGACCATCGCCATTAGCCGGATATTGCCGGGCACGCCGACCGACAGCCCGCCGGGCACGGCCTGGAAGAAGGGCATCGGCTTGCCGTCGGGGGTGAGGAAGCGTTTGGGCGTCGCCGCTGCTGGGGTCTTTTCGCGCCCGTCGATCGTCACCAGCTTGCCGCCCGCCTGCTGGTAGACGAAGAAGCCGCCGCCGCCGATGCCGCTCGATTGCGGCTCGACCACGGTCAGCGCTAGCATCATCGCCATTTCGGCGTCAGCCGCGGTGCCGCCCTTGCGCAGGATTTCGCGACCGGCTTCAGCCGCGCGCGGATCGGCGGCTGAGACGACGCCACGCGCCGCTGGCTGAGCCTTGGCAGGGTGAGCCAGCGCCGGAGCGGGGGCAAGCAGCAGCGCGGTCAGCGCGATCAGCGATGTTTTCATGGCACCAAGCCTAACCAGATTTGCCGTAGCGTCAAAGCGCTTTGGCAGCGCGCGCTTCGACGAGGGTCGCGAAGCCGTCGCGTTTGAGGAGCGCCGCCAGCCCGGCATTGATCATGCGCGGCAGGCCGGGGCCGCGATAGACGAGCGCGGAATAGAGCTGCACCAGCGCTGCACCGCCGGTGAGGCGGGCATAGGCCTCCTCGGCACTCCCGATCCCGCCAACCGAAATCAACGGGATAGCGCCGCCGGTCGCTGCGCGCGCTTCGGCGAGCTTGGCGCGCGCGAGGGCGGCTAGTGGCGCGCCCGACAGGCCGCCGGTTTCGCTGGCGTTGGCCGAGCGCAGCGGTAGGCGGCTGATTGTGGTGTTACTGACAATCAGCGCGTCGATTTTCGCGTCGATCGCGGCGCGGGCGATATGGTCGATGCCGGCGGTATCGAGATCGGGGGCGATCTTCAGGAACAGCGGCGTGGACCCGCGTGCTGCGGTGCAGGCCGCGAGCAGTTCGGCGAGTTCGGCGCCAAATTGCAGGTCGCGCAGGCCCGGCGTGTTGGGCGAGCTGATGTTGATCGTGATGTAATCGGCGATCGGCGCGGCTTTGGTGACGCCGGTGCGATAATCGGCGATCCTGTCTGCGGCATCCTTGTTGGCGCCGACATTGATGCCGAGCACGCCTTTGCGCTTGGCTGCTCGCGCGCGGGGGAGTGCCGCGTCGATGCCGCCATTGTTGAAGCCGAGCCGGTTGATCACGCCCTCATCCTCGACCAGCCGGAAGATGCGCGGTTTCGGGTTGCCGGGTTGGGCGAGCGGGGTGAGGGTGCCGATCTCGACGCTGCCAAAGCCGAGGCCGAACCAGCCGTCGATCGCATCGCCGTTCTTGTCCACTCCTGCGGCGAGGCCGAGCGGGGAAGCGAAGTCGAGTCCTGCCACCCGCGTGCGGAGAGCGGGGCCCGGCGCCGGGACCGCAAAGGGCGTCCCCAGCTTCGCCCAGGCCGCGAGCCCGTCGATCGTCAGCCCATGCGCACGCTCGGCATCAAGGGCGAACAGGGCAGGGCGCAAGAGCGAAAACATCGCTTGGGCTTTGGCAGGGCCTTTGCGGGGGAGCAACTCTTCGCGTTCTTCGCGCTCTTCGCGTGAACCAATTTTCTCACGCAAAGAACGCGAAGAACGCAAAGAAGAAGGGGATATGGCCCTTCGGGCCGGTTGACGCGCGCCCCGCAAAGGCCCATTTAACAATCGGATCAAATTTGTCTGATTGGAAATCATGCGCCTCTCCAGCCTTGCCGATTACGCTGTCGTGATGATGAGCGCGGCTGCGCGCCATTGTGGCGTGAGCGGGCGGCTGAACGCGACGCTGCTCGCTGAGGAAACGGGCATTCCGCTGCCGACGGTGCAGAAACTCGTCAGCCGCTTGTCGAGCGCGGGCCTCATTGAAAGCGCGCGCGGCACTGGCGGCGGCTTTCGCCTCTCGCGCCCGCCCGCGAGCATCAGCCTTGCCGACATCATCGAAGCGGTCGAAGGGCCAATCGCGATGACGGCGTGCGTCGATGAGGGACGGCATGATTGCCTGATCGAGGAAAATTGCCGGGTGAAGCCGCACTGGAACGCCGTAAACGGCGCCGTGCGCGGCGCGCTGGCGGGGGTCTCGCTGGCGAGTTTGTCGAGGGAAATCGCATAATGGCCACCAAGAATGCCGAGGCGATTGCCGCCGCGAACAAGAAGTATGAATGGGGTTTCAGCTCGGACATTGAGCAGGAATTCGCGCCCAAGGGGCTGAGCGAGGACACCGTCCGCTTTATTTCCGCCAAGAAGAACGAGCCCGAATGGATGCTCGACTGGCGGCTGAAGGCCTATCGCCACTGGCTGACGATGGAGTCGCCCGATTGGGCCAAGCTTGACCTGACGCCGATCGATTATCAGGACGCCTATTATTACGCCGAGCCCAAGGCCAAGCCGAAGCTGGGGTCGCTCGACGAGGTCGATCCGGAAATCCTGCGGGTTTACGAAAAACTTGGCATCCCTATCGCCGAGCAGAAATTGCTCGCCGGTGTCGAAGGCGGCGAGGAAGGCGGCCTGCCCGCGCGCCGCGTCGCGGTCGATGCGGTGTTCGACAGCGTCTCGGTCGCCACCACCTTCCGCAAGGAGCTGGAGTCGGCGGGCGTCATCTTCCGCAGCATCAGCGAGGCGATCAAGGAATATCCGGAACTGGTGAAGAAGTGGCTGGGGAAGGTCGTCCCCATGCACGACAATTATTTCGCGGCGCTCAACTGCGCGGTCTTCAGCGACGGAACGTTCGTCTACATTCCGGAAGGCGTGCGCTGCCCGATGGAGCTCAGCACCTATTTCCGCATCAATGCCGAAAATACCGGCCAGTTTGAACGCACCTTGATCGTCGCCGACAAGGGCGCGTATGTGAGCTATCTCGAAGGCTGCACCGCGCCAATGCGCGACGAGAACCAGCTCCACGCCGCCGTGGTGGAACTGGTCGCGCTCGACGATGCCGAGATCAAATATTCGACCGTGCAGAACTGGTATCCCGGCGACGAGAATGGCCTGGGTGGCATCTATAACTTCGTCACCAAGCGAGCGTTGTGCCAGGGCAAGAACAGCAAGGTGAGCTGGACGCAGGTCGAGACCGGCAGCGCGATCACCTGGAAATACCCGTCCTGTGTGCTCGCGGGCGACGGCTCGGTCGGCGAATTTTATTCGGTCGCGGTGACCAACAACCGCCAACAGGCCGATACCGGCACCAAGATGATCCACCTCGGCAAGAACACCCGCTCGACGATTGTGTCGAAGGGGATTTCCGCGGGGCGCAGCGACAACACCTATCGCGGGCTGGTGCGCGTGTCGCCGACCGCGGAGGGCGTCCGCAACTTCACCCAGTGCGATTCGCTGCTGCTCGGCGACCAGTGCGGCGCGCACACCGTGCCGTACATCGAAGTCCGCAACCCGAGCGCGCAGATCGAGCATGAGGCGACGACGTCGAAGATTTCCGACGACCAGCTATTCTACGCGATGCAGCGCGGGCTGGACCAAGAGGCGGCGGTGGCGCTGATCGTGAACGGGTTCGCCAAGGAAGTGCTGCAGCAACTGCCGATGGAATTCGCGGTCGAGGCGCAGAAGCTGTTGGGGATCAGCCTTGAGGGGAGCGTGGGGTGAGCGTCGACTTCTATGTTGCTGTGCCTGCTGCGAACTGGCCAACTGCTGAAGCGGTTCAGCGGTGCATGACGGAGAGAGCGTATCCTGTTGATGTAAAGCGGTTTCCGTCGTTCGACGCGAGGCAAGCGGTCACAGATGGCGCGCTAGTCACTGTGGATGGCAACACGGAGGCTTATCTCGAAGGCGCCTTGTTTTCGTCCGTGTCAGGCCGCGAAGATGTGGAATTGGTCAATCAGCGGCTTGCAAATGCTTCGGCGCAATTCCGGGTTTCGCCTACAGATGCGGTGATCTCAATGCACGTGCGCTCGCCAGCAGAAATGCGGGCCGCCAGTTATGTAATTGCTGGTCTGATCGTCTGTTTTCACGGCTATGGGTTTGAGCCGCAAGGTAATGGCCACGGTCGCGATGATTTTGCCAAAACTCTGATCGACGGCGCGAGCGCGCTTAAGGGCCTTTAATACATGCTCAAAATAACCAACCTCCACGCCGAAATCGACGGCAAGGAAATCCTCAAGGGCCTCTCGCTCAGCGTCAATGCGGGTGAGGTGCATGCGATTATGGGGCCGAATGGCGCGGGCAAGTCGACGCTGGGCTATGTGCTCGGCGGGCGGCCGGGGTATGAGGTGACGTCGGGTTCCGTCCTCTTCCAGACCCCGTTCGTGTCGAGCGAAGTCGAGACACGGGCCGCGGGGGAGTCGCTTGGGGCCGGTCCCTCGACTGCGCTCGGGACCAACGGTGGGGAGTGGGTGGATTTACTGCCCCTCGCCCCGCACGAGCGCGCCGCTGCCGGGCTGTTCCTCGGCTTCCAATATCCGGTCGAAATCCCCGGCGTGTCGAACGTCCAGTTCTTGCGCGAGGCACTCAACGCCCAGCGCAAGGGGCGCGACGAGGCACCGCTCTCAGGCGGGGAGTTCCTGAAGCTCGCCAAGGCGCAGGCTGCCGGGCTGGGCATGGATTATGAGATGCTCAAGCGGCCGGTGAATGTCGGCTTTTCGGGCGGCGAGAAGAAGCGCAACGAGATGGTGCAGATGGGCATCATCAGCCCACGCCTCGCGATCCTCGACGAGACCGATAGCGGGCTCGACATCGATGCGCTCCGTGCGGTGGGCGATGGCATCAACCGGATCATGCGCGCCCCCGACAAGGCGGTGATCCTGATCACGCATTACCAGCGGCTGCTCGATTATGTCGCGCCCGATTTCGTGCATATCCTGAGCGGCGGGCGGATCGTGAAGACCGGCGGGCCGGAGCTGGCGCTGGAGTTGGAAGCCGAAGGCTATGCGGGGGTGACGGCATAATGAACGCCGCAGGCAACCTCTTTTCTTCTTTGCGTTCTTCGCGTTCTTTGCGTGAGAAATTTGATCACGCGAAGAACGCGAAGAACGCAAAGAGGGTGGGCTTGCGATGACCGCGCTCGCTCTTCCTACGCGCCGCGATGAATCGTGGCGGTATAGCGATCTTGAGGCTGTCGCCTCGGTTTGGCCTATCCCTGCGCCCGAGCGGATCGAAGTCGCGGCAGGTGCGGAAATCGCCCGCGTGATCGTGCAGGATGCGGCGAGCGATGTCGTCGCGATCCATGATTATGCCGTCGTCCTTGGTGCCGGCGCTCGGGCGACGTTCCACGTCCTCAACACCGGCGGTCGGCTCGGGCGCGTCACGATCGACGTCACGCTGCACGAAGGCGCGCATTTTGAACTCGGCGGCGCGATCCTCGGCGGTGGCGAGCAGACGCTCGAGATCGTCACGACGATGCGGCACATCGAACCGCATGCGACCAGCAACCAGGTAGTGCGGTCGGTGCTCGGCGGGCGCGCGACCGGCAGCTATCTCGGCAAGGTCGCGGTCGCGCGGCATGCGCAGAAGACCGATGCGTCGCAGTCGGTGAAGGCCATGCTGCTCGCGCGCACCGCGACGGCCAACGCCAAGCCCGAGCTCGAAATCTACGCCGACGATGTGAAGTGCGCGCATGGCGCGACGGTGGGCGAACTCGACGCCAACGCGCTATTCTACCTGATGAGCCGGGGCATCGCGCCTGCCGACGCCAAGGCGCTGCTGCTGCGCGGGTTCATCGCGGGTGTGTTCGACGATGTGGCGGATGATGCCGCGCGCGAGCAGCTCGAAGCGGCGGCGAGCGCGGCGTTGGAGCGAATGTTGTGAGCTGGACCGCGCGCTACCCCATCCGTCACCCCGGACTTGTTCCGGTGTCCACCGCGCCGCTCGCGGGGACGGTAGTTGTTGCCAGGTGGGCCCCGGAACAAGTTCGGGGTGACGAGTCAGGGTTGGCAAGATGAACGCAACCACCGCTATTTTGCCCGTAGAAGTCCAGCTCGCTGTCCGCGAGGACTTCCCGGGCCTGACCCCCGGCTGGCATTATCTGGACAGCGCCGTGACCGCGCAAAAGCCCCAGAGCGTGATCGACGCGATTGCGCGCGGCTATGGCCCCGATTATGCCAGCGTGCATCGCGGCGTGTATCAGCGGTCGGCCGACATGACGCTGGCCTATGAAGCCGCGCGGCGGCGGGTGGCGGGTTTCATCGGCGCGAAATCCGAGAACGAGATCGTTTTCGTGCGCGGCGCGACCGAGGGGATCAACCTGGTCGCCACTTGCTGGGCGGGCGAGCAGCTCAAATCCGGCGACCGCATCCTGCTCAGCCAGCTCGAACACCACAGCAATATCGTGCCGTGGCAGATGATCGCGGCGAAGATGGGCGTGGCAATCGACGTCATCCCGCTCACCGAGGATCACCGCATCGATCTGGACGCGATGGCGGCGATGATTACGCCTGCGCACAAGCTGGTCGCGCTGGCGCATGTGTCGAACGTGCTCGGCTCGGTGCTCGATGCGCGCCGCGCGGGCGAGATCGCGCATGCGGTCGGCGCGAAGATACTGCTCGACGGCTGCCAGGCCGTGCCGCGCATGGTCGTTGATGTGCAGGCGCTCGACTGCGATTTCTATGTTTTCTCGGCGCACAAGCTTTACGGCCCTACTGGCATTGGCGTGCTGTGGGCGCGGCGCCAGATTTTGGCTGACATGCCCCCCTATCAGGGTGGCGGCGCGATGATCGACCGGGTGAGCTTTGCGGGCACCACCTATGCCCCGCCGCCGGGCCGGTTCGAGGCAGGGACGCCGCACATCGTCGGCGCGCTCGGGCTGCATGCGGCGATCGACTATGTCGAAAGCATCGGGCTGGCGCGCATCCACGCCATCGAGACTGAACTGGTGCGCGAAACCCGCGCGGCGCTGTCGCGGATCAATTCGGTGCGGCTGTTCGGGCCGGAGGAATCGGCCGGCATCGTCAGCTTCGCGATCGACGGCGTGCATCCGCACGACATCGGCACCATCCTGGACGAAGAGGGCGTCGCGATCCGCGCTGGGCATCACTGCGCGCAGCCGCTGATGGACGTGCTGGGCGTGCCTGCGACCGCGCGCGCGAGCTTCGGGGTGTACAGCGACGCAAGCGATGTCGCGGCGCTGATCAAGGGCATACATCGAGTAACGAGGATATTCGGATGAGCAATTTCGACGTGGAACAGGTCGATTCGGTCCCCACGCCGCCCAAGGCGCGCGTCGAGACCGCCGCTGAGACCTTCGAGCGCAAGCGCGACTATCTCGACGGTTTCCTGAAGCAGGCGCCGCAGGGGGTTTCCTCGGGCGAGCCAGGCGGCGAAACCTATGAGGCGGTCGTCGCCGCGCTGAAGGATATCTATGATCCCGAAATCCCGGTAAACATTTATGATCTGGGGCTGATCTACGGTGTCGATGTGACGACCGAGGGCCATGCGGTGATCACGATGACGCTGACGACACCGCATTGCCCGGTCGCCGAAACCATGCCCGCTGAAGTCGAGCTGCGCGTCGGCGCGGTGCCGGGGGTCGGATCGGCCGAGGTCAATCTGGTGTGGGACCCGTCGTGGGACCCCAGCAAGATGAGCGATGAAGCCCGGTTAGAGATGGGAATGCTATGATCGACTGAGCCCCTCCCCTTCAGGGGAGGGGTTGGGGTGG
>JAIETY010000092.1 GCA_019744885.1 Sphingomonas sp. | reverse complement strand
CGACGCCCTTCAGCGCCTGAAAGGCGGTCGGGCCGACGCCATAGGTTTTGATGACGCCGCGCATCGAGATCAGCGCCTGCGGATTGGCCGGCGTGTCATCGTGCAACAGCGCCACATCAGCGCGGGCTTCGTCGTTACCGGACACGCGTCGTCCCGACCGTCACCGCAGGCTTGGCAGCAGCAGCAGCAGCAGCCGACAATTCGCCCGTCACCACTTTCTGCCCCGGCTTCAGATCGCCGCCGGTAATTTCGGTGAGCGTGCCATTGGTGTCACCGGTGCGGACCTCGACGGGTTTGATGCTGCCATCGGCCGTCTGGACATAAAGCGTCTGGGTAGCCCCCCGTCCGGCACTGGCGGTGCGCGGGCCGCCCCGGTTGAAGCGCGGCGGGCCGAATACGCTGGCGACGCCGCTCTGCGTCGCAGGCGGTGGCGTCGTCGGCCGGAAACGCAACGCGCCGTTGGGCACCAGCAGCACATTGGTCTTCTGCGTCGTGGTGATTTCCGCCGTCGCCGTCATGCCGGGTCGCAGCTGGATATCCGGGTTCGACACCGCCAGCGTCGCCGAATAGCTGACGACCTGATTGGTCGTCGCCGTGCTGGTGGTGGTCGTCGACTGCGCCGAGAGGTTCGAGCCGAGATTGACGCGGGTGATATCCGCCGGGAAGGTCTGGCCCGGGAAGGCATCGACGGTGAAGCTTGCCTTCTGCCCCGCGCGCACTTCGCCGACATCGGCTTCGTCGATCGAGACTTCGAGCTTCATCCGCGTCAGATCTTCGGCGATCACGAACAGGGTCGGCGTGTTGAACGATGCCGCGACGGTCTGCCCCGGCTCAACTTGCCGCGCGAGGATGACGCCGTTGACGGGCGAGCGGATCACGGCGCGGACAAAATTATATTCGTTCGACGACAGCGTCGCGCGCGCCGCCGCGACATTGGCTTGCGCCGCGCGGACATTGGCAATCGCGCGGTCGCGATCGGCAATCGCTTGCTCCATCTCGGTCTTGGCCGGCACCCGCCCGCCCGACAAGCGGCTGACTTCCTCAAGCCGCTTCAACTGCGCGCTCGACTGGGCGAGTGTTGCCTGCGCCTGCGCGACGGCGGCTTGCTGCGACGCGAGCTGGGCCTGGCTCTGGTTGACCGAATCGCGGAAGCGCGACGGATCGATCAGCGCAATCGGCTGGCCCTTGCTGACATGATCATTGACGTCGACCAGCACCTTGGACACCAACCCGGACACTTCGGAACCGACATCGACCCGGTTGGTCGGCGCGAGCTTGCCGGTCGCCGACACGGTCACGGTCAGCGTGCCCTTTTGCACCACATCGGTGGCATAGCTCGCCTTGGGGGCAGGCTTGAAGAAACTCGCGACGAGCAGGATCAGCAGCACCACGCCGATCGCGACCAGCACCCATTTGCCCCAGCGGCGCCACGCCGGGACCGGGCGAACGCCGAGAAAATCGTTGATGTCGGATGCGGATGCGTCTGCCATTGATGGTCCTACTGGGTCGCGCGGGGGGTGGGCTGGCCGTCCCCCGCCTTCAAGGGTTCGGCGGTCGGCGGCGGGGCGCTGGCGTTCCAGCCGCCGCCGAGCGCGAGATAGAGTTGCACCAGCGCCTGTGCCTGGTCCGACCGCGCGGTGTTGAGGCCGCTCTGCGCCGACAGCAGCGACACCTCGGTATTGTTGAGCGTGGTGATGTCGGTCAGCCCGGCGCGATACTGGCTGCGCGCGAGAATTGCCGCATTGCTCGAGGCATCGGCAGCGGTTTCGAACTCGCGTTGGCGAGCCTGCGCGGTCGCAAGCGCGGTCAGCGCATTTTCGACATCCTCGAGCGCGCCGAGCACGCTCGCTTTGTAGGCGGCAAAAGCTTCCTCGGCCTGCGCGCGCCGCGCCCGCACCACCGATCGGCCGCGCCCCGCATCGAAGATCGTCTGCGCGAGCTGGCCAAACACGCGCCCGGTAATGATGTCGGTCAGTGCGTTGATCGACGACGCATTGGTGTTGATGCTGCCCGCCAGGGTCAGTTGCGGCAGCAGATTGGCCTTGGCAACACCGATCTGCGCCGTCGCCGCCGCCAGATTGCGCTCGGCCGCGCGGACATCGGGGCGCAGACGAATCACGTCGGCGGGCAGGCCCACCGGCACGGCGCCCGGCCCCTGCGGGATCGGCGCGGTTGCCGCGAGCTGCGCCTTCAGCGCGCCCGGCGCTTGGCCCGTGAGCACGCCGAGCCGATTGGTCGCCTGTTCATATTGCTGTTCAAGGCTCGGCACATTGGCCGCCGTTTGTGCCCGCTGCGCGCGCGCCTGTTCGGCATCGAGCGACGACACCAGGCCTGCCTGCACGCGAAAGCCCGCAATCTCCAGATTGTCCTGCTGGATCGCCAGACTGCCGCGCGCAATCGACACGCCCGCCTGGGCTGCCCTTGCGAGGATGTAGTTGCGCGCGACTTCCGAAGCGATCGTCGCCTGCACCTGCGCAAGATTATAACCGCTCGATTCGTAGCTCGCGCGCCCCGCCTCGACCCCGCGCCGCACACCACCGAAGATATCGGCAGTATAGGACACGTCGCTCGACAGCGAATAATTCTCGTTGACGATGCCGACATTGGTGATCTGGCCGAAGGTGCGCCCGCGAATATTGATGTTGCGCGAGTAGCCGGCGTTGGCATTCACCGTCGGGAACAGTGACGCCCGCGACTGGATCAGCGATTCACGCGCCTGACGCAATCTCGACACCGCCTGGGCAATGTCGAGATTGTCCTTGAGCGCCAGATCGACAATCGCATCGAGCTGCGGATCGTTGAAATTGACCCACCAGCGCTGAAGATCGGGCGCCGCGCCGGTCGGTGCCGGGGTCGTGTAGCCCGGCGGAACGGCGAGCACACTGCCCGCGGGGGGATGATAACTCGGACCGACCAGACACCCCGCAAGGGGCAGCGACAGCATGACGGTAACAGCGACCCGGACACGAAACATGCGAGCGTTTTGGCCCTGCTGCGGCCCGCGCGTCTAGTCCCTAAATACGCCTGCCAGTAATAATTCAGTCGATTTCGAGAATAATCGCGTCGACGGCAAGGCTATCCCCCGGCTTGGCGCTGATCGTCTTGACGAGCCCCGATTTTTCGGCGCGCAGGATGTTCTCCATCTTCATCGCCTCGACCACCGCGAGCGGCTGACCGATCTCGACCTTGTCGCCCTCGCCAACATCGAGCCGCATCAGCAGTCCGGGCATCGGGCACAGCAGGAAGCGCGAGAGGTCGGGCGGAATCTTCTCAATCAAATGCGCGGCATAGGGCGCGGCATAGGCTGGTAGCACGCGCGCGCGGTGGCTGGCGCCGCGTGTCGTCAGCACATAACCCGACGGCGCTTTGGCAAGGCGGACAATCAGCCGGTCGACAACGACTTCCTCGTCCTCGCTGTCATAAAGCGTCGCTTCGATCAGCCGGTCGCCGGGAGTATAGGCAATCTCCAGATCGAGCAGCTCGCCGTCGACGCTGATTTCATCCTCGGCGAGTTCGACATCATGATCGGTGCCACCGATCCGCACCACCCAATCGGCAGGCGGCAGCAGCCGCTGGCCAAGCTGGCCATCAACGCGGCGCGCCCGGTCGGCCTCGGCGGTGGCGACAAAGGCAGCGACAGCGGCGAGCGCGCGGACCAGATCGGGCGAGGCGGGCGCGCCGTGGAAGCCTTGCGGATATTCCTCGGCAATGAAGCCGGTGGTGATGGTGCCGGCACGGAAGCGCGGATGCTGCATGATCGCCGACAGGAAATCGATGTTATGCCCCGGCCCGCTGATCTCGAACGCATCGAGTGCTGCAATCTGCGCATCGATCGCCCCGAGCCGCGTGGGCGCCCAGGTGATCAGCTTGGCGATCATCGGATCGTAGAAAATGCTGACTTCGCCGCCTTCGATCACGCCATCGTCGACGCGGGTGTAGCACTCTACTCCCCCTCCCGCTTGCGGGAGGGGGTCGGGGGGTGGGAACAGCCTGGACCCAACCACTTCGTTATTTTCCCCGTTCGTGTCGAGCGAAGTCGACCCACGGGCCTCAAGCGCGTCGCCCGTTGCCCGTCCCTCGACTTCGCTCGGGACGAACGGTTGGTAGGGCGTACCGGTGGCCTCCGGCGGCGCATACCGCACCAACCGCCCAATGCTCGGCAGGAAACCGCGATACGGGTCTTCGGCGTACACGCGGTTCTCAATCGCCCAGCCATGGATGCCGATGTCGGCCTGCGTAAACGGCAGCGCCTCGCCCGCCGCGACGCGGATCATCGCTTCGACCAGATCGATGCCGGTGATCGCTTCGGTCACCGGATGCTCGACCTGCAGCCGGGTGTTCATTTCGAGAAAATAGAAGCCCTCGCCGGTCGTATCAGCCCCCGACACGATCAGCTCGACCGTGCCTGCGCTGTAATAGCCGACCGCCCGCGCCAGTGCGACCGCCTGCTCGCCCATTGCCTGGCGCATCTTGGGGGTGACGAAGGGCGATGGCGCTTCCTCGACGACTTTCTGGTGGCGGCGCTGGATCGAGCATTCGCGCTCGTTGAGGTAGACGATATTGCCGTGCTGGTCGCCGAGCAGTTGGATTTCGATATGGCGCGGGCTCTCGATGAATTTCTCGATGAACACGCGGTCATCGCCGAACGACGCCAGCCCCTCGCGCTTGGTCGCCTCAAAGCCCTCGCGCACGTCCTGCTCGCTGTACGCCAGCCGCATCCCCTTGCCGCCGCCGCCGGCCGAGGCCTTCATCATCACGGGGAAGCCGATGTCCTTGGCGATCTTCACCGCTTCATCGGTATCGGCGATTTCGCCAAGGAAGCCGGGGACAACATTGACCCCCGCCGCCTTGGCGAGCTTCTTCGATTCGATCTTGTCGCCCATCGCCGCAATCGCGCCCGGCGGCGGCCCGACGAAAGCAATCCCAGCCTCAGCGCACGCGCGTGCGAAACTCTCGCGCTCGGACAGGAAGCCATAGCCCGGGTGGATGCAATCCGCGCCCGTCGCCTTGGCAGCCGCGAGGATAAGGTCGGCCTTGAGATAGGATTCCGCCGCCGGTGCCGGCCCGAGCCGCACGGCTTCGTCGGCCATCAGCACATGCGGGGAGCGGGCATCGGCATCGGAATAAACCGCGACGGTGGCGAGGCCCATCCGCTTGGCGGTACGGAACACGCGACAGGCGATTTCACCACGATTGGCGACGAGGATTTTCTTTAACATTCGCTTTCTAACCCATCAAATCAAGCGTGGCGGATTTCCACCAAGCCGGTAACAAGAATCGCCAAATCAGGCCAGCGAGTGCAAGCAAGGCAACGGTGCTTCCTGCCAACCAAAGGTCTCGCTCCTTCGTCTCGCTGTCGTCAAAGCGCCAAGCGATCCGCTCTTGGAAAATCCAAAACCATGCTGGCAACAATGAGAAGGCGACCAAATAGGTCAGGACGCCCACGGAGGACTTCACCGCCGCAACGCCTCTTCGTCACCCCGGACTTGTTCCGGCGCCCACCGCGCAACAAGCGACGGGGCTGCGAGTGGACGAGTGGGCCCCGGAACAGGTCCGGGGTGACGATTGCGGGTCGGATAGGTCACCCCGCCCTCGCGACGCCCGCATGCACAAAATCCTCGCCCTTGAACAGCAATGGCTCGCCGCGCTCCATCGCCAGCGCATAGGCGAAGCAGTCGCCGAAGTTGAGTTGTGCCTTGTGGCCGCTGCCCTTGCCGAAATCGCGATAGGCCTGCCGGGCGATGCGCGCTTGGGCCTCAGTGACGGGGGCAATGTCGACGCCAAGTCGCTGGAGGACCATATCGAGTTCAGCGGTGAGCACCGGATCGCGGTCACCATCGATGACGATGGCCGTTTCCCGATAGTTGCCCGCCGAAATCGATGCGCCGCCCCGATCAAGGATCATCTGAGCGAAAGCCTCGCCTTCGGGCTCGACCCAGAGCATGGCAACGACCGCCGAGCTATCGACGATCATTTGGGCAATCCGCGCTCGTCATAAAGATACTCGTCCATATCGAGTGCCAGCAGCTCGGGACTCATGCGCGAACGCGCGTCGCGGCAGATCTCCATGACTGCCTCAAGCTTCTCCGCCTTCGTCAACGCGCGCTGCCGCGCCCGCAGCGCTTCCAGCACCACCTGCGTCAGCGTTTCGCCCGTGCGGCCAGCGATTTCGGTCGCCAGCGCATAGGCTTCGTCGCTCTTGATGTTCATCTGCGCGCCCATCGGACTACCTTTCTACCAAGCGCGGCCACCATAGCAGAAAGGGCCAAAGCGACCAACATTCACGCCACCACCCGCATCGGCTCCTCGCCCACCAATGGCCGCAGCCCGAGCTTGGCGAACATCGCCCCGTCGGCGCTGTCGCCGCGATTGCCCGTCGTCAGCAGCTTGTCGCCGGTGAAGATCGAATTCGCCCCCGCCATAAAACAAAGCGCCTGCGTCGCCTCCGACATGCTCTCGCGCCCCGCGCTCAGCCGGACCATGCTCAGCGGCATCGTGATCCGCGCGACCGCGACCGTGCGGACGAATTCGATATCGTCGATCTTCGCCATCGGCGTGTCGGCGAGCATGTTGCCGAGCACCGTCCCCCTCACTGGCGCCAGCGCATTGACCGGCACACTTTCCGGATGGCGCGGTAAGGTGGCGAGCGCATGGACGAAGCCGACGCGATCGTCGCGCGTCTCGCCCATGCCGACGATGCCGCCGCAGCACACATTGATCCCCGCCGCGCGGACATGCTCGAGCGTGTCAAGCCGATCCTCGAAAGTCCGCGTCGAGATGATATTGCCGTAATTCTCCGGCGACGTGTCGATATTATGGTTGTAGTAATCGAGCCCCGCCTCGGCGAGCCGCTCGGCCTGATGCGGCTCGAGCATGCCGAGCGTCATGCAGGTCTCCAGCCCCATCGCCTTCACGCCCTCAACCATTTGCACGACCGCGTCGAGATCGCGATCCTTGGGGTTGCGCCACGCGGCCCCCATGCAGAAACGCTGCGACCCGCTCGCCTTGGCCTCGGCCGCGGCGGCGAGCACGGCGTCGACATCCATCAGCTTTTCTGCCTTGAGGCCCGTGTCGGCGGAAGCGCTTTGCGAGCAATAGCCGCAATCCTCGGGACAGCCGCCGGTCTTAATCGAGAGCAAAGTGCACAACTGCACTTCGCCAGCCGCATGGTGCGCACGGTGAACGGTCTGCGCGCGGAACATCAGCTCGTCGAAGGGCAGGTCGAACAGCGCGGCAATTTCGGCGCGGGTCCAGTCGGTGCGAATCAATTGATCACCTTTCCAATTTCACTCAGGAACATGCCCAAACCAGCCGCAAACAGGCCGCTCGAAATGCCGCGCTCATATTTGAAGAAGCGCCGGAGCGGCTTGCCAGTCTTGCGGTGCGAAATGATCGTGTTCATCGCCCCAAAACCCAGCGTCGTGCTCATCGCCACCAGCGCCAGACTGACCATCACGAAGGTCGTCGCGGCCTTGTTATCCCCCTGAACCCAAGTCAGCATTGCGCCTAAGGCGACCAGCCCGATCGTGCTGAGATGCTTGAAATAATCATATTCGAGCAGCATCCAGTCGCTGCGCGCAGCGCCATTGATCTGCTCGTCGGGCAATTCGCTCATTCGGCGGCCTCCTCGGCCGGGGCCATATTATGCCCCAACAAGCGCAGCACTTCCGCCGCCGCCTCGGTGAGGTTGGTGCCCGGCCCGAAAATCGCCTGCACGCCTGCCTCGCGCAGGAAATCATAATCCTGCGCGGGGATCACGCCGCCCGCGATCACCTTGATGTCGGCACGGCCCGCGTCCTTCAGATGGCCGATCAGCTCGGGGATCAACGTCTTGTGCCCCGCCGCCAGCGACGATGCGCCGACGACATCGACCTCGCTCTCGACCGCGAGCGCGGCGGCTTCCTGCGGCGTCTGGAACAGCGGACCCGGCACGATTTCGAAGCCGAGATCGCCGAACATGCTGCTGACGAGATTGGCGCCGCGATCATGCCCGTCCTGCCCCATTTTGGCGACGAGCATGCGCGGTTTGCGGCCCAGCCGCCGCTCGGTCGCGGACACGCCGTCGCGCAGTTGGTCCCAGCGCGCATCATCGGCATAGGCGCCCCCGTACACGCCGCTGACCGGGGTCGGCACCGTCGCGTGACGGCCGAACACATCCTCCATCGCCGCCGAAATTTCGCCGAGCGTCGCGCGAGCGCGTGCAGCGTCGACGGCAAGCGCGAGGAGGTTGTTGGGGGAAACACCGTTTGTGTCGAGCGAAGTCG
>JAIETY010000064.1 GCA_019744885.1 Sphingomonas sp. | reverse complement strand
CTCGGTCATCGCAATGCGCGCCAGCGCCAGCGCGGGGCGATTGTCGCTGGCATCGGCGGTGCAGTTGACCGCAACGCGCGTGCTGGCATCGGTCACCGCTTCGAGCTGCGCACTGCAATTGATCGCGCCACGCGGCCCCCCGGCCCAGCTGATCGCGAGCGGCTTGTCCGCGGTCTTGGTCACCGGATGCGCGCCGAGCGGGCCATCCTCGCTCGTCGGAATCGCCATCGCCGCGAGCTTTTCATGCACCACGGCGACCGGCATGCCGTACAGGTTGCGCGGCCCCATCAAGTCGCCGCCAAGATACCAGGCAGCCGCCAGCAAGCCGAGCGCGACGGCCAGGATCATGACTCTCATGCGCGGATCCGGTGCATAGCCCCCGCGATAGCGCGCAATCGGTAAAACAAGCGTTTCGGGCACCTCCTATGGATTGTGTTTGCGCCATCGCTGCGGCACCTTCGCCGCCACATCGAAGGAGCATTTCATGGTCACGCTTACCCGCCCCGACGGCACCCAACCGCAGGACCTTCACCTCACCCGGCGCGGCGCGGTCGCGAGCATGTTTTTCGCGGGCTATGCGCTGGCCGCCGTCGCCGCCGATGCGAAGCCGGTGACGACGCCCGACGATGGGCTGATCATCGAGGAAACGTTCATTCCGAACGGCGCCGACAAGCCGCTCCCCGCTTATGTCGCGCGGCCCAAGGGGAGCGGCAAGCATCCCTGCGTGATCGTCGTCAACGAGATTTTCGGCGTGCATGCCTATATCAAGGACATCTGTCGCCGCTTCGCCAAGCTCGGCTATGTCGCGGTCGCGCCTGAATTTTTCTACCGATCGGGCGTCAATCTGCCCGCACTCACCGACTTCAAGGAGATTTTGAAAGTCGTGGGCCAAGCAAGCGTCGATCAGGTCGACGGTGACGTAAGGGCAACCTCGGCGTGGCTGAAGGCGCAGAAGTTCGCGAAGGGCGACAAGATCGGCATCACCGGCTTTTGCTGGGGCGGTGCGGTCGTGTGGCGCGCGGCGATGGTCGACCCGGACATCAAGGCAGGCGTTGCCTGGTACGGCAATTTGAAGCCGCTGATCGCGCGCGCGGGCGAGCTCAAGGCGCCAGTGCTGGGCCTCTATGGCGCGCTCGACCAAGGCATTCCGCAGACCGATGTCCAGGCGATGAAGGCCGCGCTCGCCGCTGCGGGCAAAAAGGGATCGGACATTCACGTCTATGCCGATGCCCAACACGGCTTCCACGCCGATTACCGCCCGAGCTACAACGAAGCCGATGCCAGGGACGGCTGGGCGCGGCTGCTGGGGCATTTCAAGGCGAACGGCGTCGCTTGATCAGCGCGGCGCTTCGGCGAGTCGCGCGGTCGCGATGAACTTCCACGCCGCGATCAGCAGCAGCAGCGCGGCAAGGACATAGGGCGCGCCGGGGAAGGCAATCCCCGGCCGGTCGGAAAAGGCGACGAACACCCAGCTCATCACCGGTGGGCCGACGATCGACCCCAGCGCCATCGTCGACGTAATCGCGCCCTGTAACTCGCCTTGCGCGTCTTCGGGGGTGGCGTGGCTCATCATCGCCTGCATCGCGGGCCAGGCGACATAAGTCAGCGCGCCGATCGAGATCAGCACGAATAACTGCGCGGTGCTCCCGGCAAGCGCGATCAGGACATAGTCGACCGCGCCAATCACCAGCACCGCAGGCCCGACCCGCGCTTCGCCCGCGCGCTTGAACAGCCACCCGGCGAGCAGCCCTTGCGCGAGCGCGATGCTGACGCCGAACATCGCAATCGACGCGCCAATCGCAGGCGGGCTCCAGTCGAAGCGCAGGATCACATAATAGGGCCAGACCGCGACGCTGACCTGCGCGGCAACCTGCACCACGAAGATCGTCAGCAGGAAGCCGCGCACCAAGGGCGACGACCAGAATTGGATCAGGCTGCCGAACGGATTGGCGCGGGCGAGCGAAAAGGCGCGGCGGCGATCGGGCGGAAGCGTTTCGGCCAGCAGGAACAAGCTGGCGACGGCCGCGACAAAGGCGAGCAGCGCCGCCGCCAGAAACGGCGCGCGCGGATCGACCCCGACCAGAAACCCGCCAAGCGCTGGCCCCGCGACAAACCCGGCGGCACCGCCCGCGCCAAGGATGCCGAAGGCGCGGCCACGCTCGGCGGCGGGCACGCTGTCGGCGACGCAGCTATTGGCGGGCGCAAAGCTCGCACCCATGATGCCCGACACCAGCCGCCCGATCAGCAACCATTCGAAAGTCGGCGCGAACGCCATCACGATATAGTCGAAGCCCAGCGCGACCATCACCCAGATCAACACCGGGCGGCGCCCATAACGATCGCTCAAGCCGCCGATCAGGGGGGCGAATGCGAATTGCGCGGCGGCATAGGCGAGCAGCAACAGACTCCCCAGCCCCGCCGCCTGATCGAGCGAGACATGCGCCAGCCGCACCACCAGCGACGGCACCACCGGGATGATCAACCCGATCCCGCACAGATCGATAAACACGATGAACGCGAGCAACAGAATCGGGGGGCGTTTCACGTCCATGCCAGCGCGATCAGCGCTGCTGCGCCGCGATCCACGCGTCGATCTGCGTGTCGAGCACGTCGAGCGGCACCGGCCCCTGCCCCAGCACCGCATCATGGAAGCCGCGCAGATCGAATTTCGGGCCGAGCGCCTTCTCAGCCTTGGCCCGCAGCGCCCGGATGCGCAATTCGCCGAGCTTGTAGCCGAGCGCTTGCCCCGGCCAGCTGATGTAGCGATTGACCTCGGCATCGATATTGGCGTCGGTGAGCGCGCTATTGTCCTTCATGAAAGCGACGGCCTGCGCCTTGGTCCAGCCCTTGGCGTGGATGCCGGTATCGACCACCAACCGGCACGCGCGCCACATTTCGTACGACAGGCGGCCCATGTTCTTCTCGGGCGTGTCGTAGAGGCCCATTTCGATGCCGAGATGCTCGGTATAGAGCGCCCAGCCCTCAACAAAAGCGGTGAAGCCGACCGCATATTTGCGGAAATTGGGCAGGTCGAGCTCTTGTTGCAGCGCGATCTGGAGGTGGTGGCCCGGCACCGCTTCGTGCGCGGTGAGCGCGGGGAGTTCCCACAACGGGCGCTGCGGCAGCTTCGATGTGTTGACGTAGAAGGTCCCCGCCAGCCCCGCCGGGGGTGAGCCCGCCCCATAATAGGCCGTCGTGGTCCCCTCGGCCGTCTCCGCAGGGATCGGCTTCACGCCATAGGGGAGGCGCGGCAGGCGCCCGAAATATTTGGGCAGCAGCGCGTCGTGGCGCTTGGCTTCGAGCGCGGCGACTTGCAGCAGTTGCTCAGGGCTGGTCGCGTAATATTTGGGATTGGTGCGCAGTTCGGCGATGAAGCTCTCGCGGCTGGCATAGCCCGCCGATTTGGCGAGCGTTTCCATTTCGCTGCGAATACGCGCGACTTCGCTGAGGCCAATCTGGTGGATCGCCTCGGGCGTCAGGTCGGTCGTTGTCTCGACGCGGGCGCGGTACGCGTACCAGGCCGCACCCTCGGGCATCGCCGACGCGCCCACGGACTTGCGGCAATTGGGGAGATAGTCGCGGCGGAAATAGTCGGCGAACTTCACATATTCGGGATTGAGCACCGTGGTGATCAGCGTGCGCGCGCGGGCTTTGAGTGCACCCCAATCGGCGTCCGACACATCGCCGGGCTTGGCGCCCTTGAACGGCGCGTAGAAACGCGATTGCTCCGGATCGGCTGCAATCACGCCGTCGATCGTCCTGGCGAACCCGCCGAGCACATCGCATGGCTGAATATAGCCGCCCGCGACCGCCCCGCGCGTGATCTTGAGCGCCTCGGCATTTTGTGCGGGATATTGCGCGAGCCGGGTGAGGTAACTCTCGTAATCGGCGCGGGTGCGGAACGGCAGATTGTCGGCGAGACCCGCAAAGCCCTGATGCCAGCCATAGTAAGTGGTGAACAGGATCTGCCGCTCGCCGTAGCGATTGCCTTCGACCGCCTCGACCAAGGTGCGCAGCAGGATCGCCTTGTTGACGCGCTGGCTCGGCGTCAGGCCTGCGTCGGGGATGGCGCGCAACCGGTCGGCGAAACCTTGCGCCTCGCCCGCGATGCGGTCGGCGGCGGCAAGGCTGTAGTCGGTGATCTTCGCATCATAGCGCCGCTCACCGAGCGAGGTCGCGGTCTCCGGATTGATCGAGAGATACCAGGCCCAGTGGTCATCGATCACCCGCGCCAAATCATCGGCGGGCGCGGCCAAGGCGGGCGCGGCAGTGGTGAGCAGCGCGGCGGCAATCATCAGCTTTTTCATTGGCATCCCTCTCTTTTTGCGTCCTCGTACAACCACACTTGGGCCAAGGGAAACCTTCTCCCCCCGATTGCCCTGAGCTTGTCGAAGGGCTGTCCTTCTTTTGCCAGCCGCTGGAAAAAGAAGAACGGTGCTTCGACAGGCTCAGCACGAACGGTAAACGGGTGCTAGCTCAATCCGGAACGATGGCTACTGCGCCTCGGCGATCAGCTTCGCCGCCGCCACCCCGGTCCAGTCCTGCCCGCCCGAATAGCGCCAGACTTCATGGCCGGTCGAATCATACAGGATCGTCGTCGGCAGATTGGCCTGATAGCCCGTGCTGAGCGCCGCCTGATCGTCGAGATAGGGTTTGAGCGCCTTATAGCCGCCCTTGGCGAAGAAGGGCGTGACCTTGGCAGCGCCTTCGAGATCCTGGCTGACGGTCAGCACCTGGAGCTTGCCCGCCTCGCGTACCGCGAGCGCGTCGAGCTGCGGCATTTCGGCGATGCACGGCGCGCACCATGTCGCCCACAGGTTGACCAGCACCGGCTTGCCCTTGAAGTCGGCGATCGTCAGCGTCTCGCCGTCCGGTCCTTTAAACGCCGTCGCCGGTGCCGCCTCGCCCTTATGGCTGCGGTCGATCAGGCCGTCGACCTTTGGCTCGGCGGGGGCCGCGACATTGGCGGCAGGCGCGGCGGCTTGCTCCGGCTTCGGCGATTGCCTATCGCAGCCGGCGACCAGCGTGGTGGTCAGGAGAAGCATCATCAGCGAACGGGACAATCGAGGCTCCAATGCCATGTGGGGCGGGCGCTTCGCCGAAGGACCGGCGGCGGTGATGCGCGAGATAAACGCCTCGATTCCGTTCGACAAGCGACTGTGGCAGCAGGACGTGGCGGCGTCGAAAGCGCATGTCGCGATGCTCGGCGCGACAGGCATTGTTTCGACCGATGACGCGACCACAATCAGCGCCGGACTCGACGCGGTCGCCACCGATTACGGCGCGACCGGCGTCGCCGATGACCTGAGCCTCGAAGACATTCATATGCAGACCGAGGCGCGCCTCGCCGAGAAGATCGGCCCCGTAGCGGGGCGGTTGCACACCGCGCGCAGCCGCAATGATCAGGTCGCGACCGATTTTCGGCTGTGGGTGCGCGACGCGATCGATCAGGTCGATGTGGCGCTCGGCGCTTTCCAGGACGCGCTGATCGAGCGCGCGGACGAGCATGCCGACAGCGTGATGCCGGGCTTCACGCACCTCCAGAGCGCGCAGCCGGTAACGCTCGGCCATCACTTGATGGCCTATCACGAAATGATCGCGCGCGACCGCAGCCGCTTTGCCGATGCGCGCGTGCGGATGAACCAATGCCCGCTCGGCAGCGCGGCGCTGGCCGGAACCGGTTTTCCGATCGACCGCGACATGACCTCGGCCGCGCTGGGTTTCGACGCGCCAACACGCAATTCGCTCGATGCCGTCAGCGACCGCGACTTCGCGCTCGATTATCTGATGGCAGCGACGCAGGTCGCGCTGCACCTGTCGCGGCTCGCCGAGGAATTCATCCTTTGGGCATCGCAGCCATTCGGCTTTGTGTCTTTGAGCGATCAATGGTCGACCGGCAGCTCGATCATGCCGCAAAAGCGCAATCCCGACGCCGCCGAGCTGGTGCGCGGCCATTCGGGCCGGATCGCGGGATGCATGACCGCGCTCGTCATGACGATGAAGGGCCTGCCGCTGGCGTACTCAAAGGACATGCAGGACGACAAGCCGCCGGTGTTCGAAGCGCACGACCTGCTCGGCCTGTCGATCGCGGCGATGACCGGGATGGTCGCGAGCGCCACCTTTTGCACCCAGCGGATGCGCGCCGCGGCCGAGCTGGGCTTTGCCACCGCGACCGACCTCGCCGACTGGCTGGTGCGCGTCGGCGACATTCCGTTCCGCGAGGCGCATCACATCACCGGCCGTGCGGTCAAGCTCGCCGAGGAACAGGGGGTTGCGCTCGATCGTTTGTCGCTTGGCGATCTGCAAGCCATTGACTCCCGGATCGACGCGCGGGTCTATGGCGTGCTCGGCGTCGATGCGTCGGTCGCGGCGCGCGCCAGTTTCGGCGGCACGGCGCCCGAGCGGGTCCGGGCAGCAATCGCGGTCGCGCGCACGGCCCGGCAGGAGGAAAGTCGATGAAGTTGCTCATGCTCGCGCCTGTTGTCCTGCTCACCGGATGCGGGTCTGCCGCTGCGCTCAAACCCGGGCCGAGCAAGATGCTGCCGCCCAAGCCCTATGGCGCGACTGCCGTGCCGACCGCCAAACTGCTCGTGACGCCGTCGAGCCAAGCGCGCCCCGAACGCAGCGACGAATTGCTGAAAAATTCGGAAGAACGCCGCGGCGACGACTTCTCGCTGCCCCCGCCCAACTGAGACCCAAGCCCGATCATGGACCATTTCACGCTGCGCGGCGGCGAACTTTATTGCGAGGATATGCCGCTCGCGCGCATCGCCGCCGAAGTCGGCACGCCGGTGTATGTTTATTCACAAGCGACGCTCGAACGCCATGCCGAGGTGTTCCGGGCCGGACTGAGCGGCATCGACCGGCTGCATCTGGCGTTTGCGGTCAAGTCCAACCCCAACCTCGCCGTGCTGCGCGTGCTGGCGAAGGCGGGCTATGGCGCCGACATCGTCTCGGGCGGTGAACTCGCGCGGGCGCTCGCGGCCGGGATGGCGCCTGCCGACATCGTGTTTTCGGGCGTGGGCAAAACGCGTGGCGAACTCGAAGCCGCGCTCGCGGCGGGCATAGGCCAGGTCAATATCGAGCTGGAGGAAGAAGGCCGCGCGCTCGGCGCACTGGCAGCGGCGCGAGGGGAGACCGCGCAGGCGGTGTTGCGCGTCAACCCGGATGTCGACGCGGGCACGCACGCCAAAATTTCGACCGGCAAGGCCGAGAACAAGTTCGGGGTGCCGATCGATCAGGCGCCTGCGATCTTCGCGCGGCTGGCGGGCATGCCGGGGCTCAACCTGCGCGGCGTCGCGATCCATATCGGCAGCCAGCTCAGCACGCTCGCCCCGCTCGAAGCCGCTTATGCGCGGATCGGGCAGCTCATCGCCGAACTGCGGGCGAGTGGCCACGCGATCACCCATGTCGATCTTGGTGGCGGGCTCGGCGTGCCGTACCGCCCTGATGATGTGGTCCCCAGCCCCGCCGATTATGGCGCAATGGTCGCGCGCGCGACGCAGGGCTGGGACGTCGAGCTGATGTTCGAACCCGGCCGGGTGATCTGCGGCAATGCCGGCGTGCTGCTGACGCAAGTGATCTGGGTAAAGCCCGGCGTCGTCCACCCGCATGTCATCGTAGATGCCGCGATGAACGATCTTGCTCGCCCCGCGCTCTACGATGCGTGGCATGATTTTGTCGCGGTACGACCCACCGGCGCGCGGATGACAGCGAACATCGCTGGCCCCGTGTGCGAAAGCGGCGACACCTTCGCCACCGCGCGCGATATCGATGCGGTCGCAAGTGGCGACTTCGCCATCTTTCGCACGGCAGGCGCCTATGGCGCGACCATGGCCAGCACCTACAACAGCCGTCCACTGGTGCCCGAAGTGATGGTCAGCGGCGATCGCTATGCCATCGTCGCCGATCGCATTGCGCCCGCGACGATCCTGAGCGCCGAACGCGTGCCCGAATGGCTGGCGTGAGCCTGCACAGCCTGCCGCTGTTCGTGCGGCTGGCAGGGCGGCCGGTGATCCTGCTCGGCGATGGCGAGCAGGCCGAACCCAAGCGGCGGTTGCTCGAACGGGCAGGCGCGGTCGTGGTCGGCGAGGAAGCGCAAGCGGCAGTCGCGATCGTGGCGATCGAGGATGATGCCGAGGCCGCGGCGGCGGTCGCGCGGCTGCTGGCGCGCGGCGTGCCGGCGACGGCGTTGGCCCAGGGGCTGGCCCAGGGGCTGGCCCAGGGGCTGCGGCAGGCCTGCGAGCAGCTGGAGCTGTCTTCCGTCCACGTCACCTT
>JAIETY010000036.1 GCA_019744885.1 Sphingomonas sp. | reverse complement strand
CGCTGCACGCTGTCCACGGGCGTGGCGCCAAGGTGAAGCTCAGGCAACTGTTGGGCCAGCGGCTCGCCGATCTGCACGACGCAATCAAGACCAACGGGCCATTTGCGACGGAAGGGAAATGCGCGGTCACTCGGCTCGCAAAGTTTCGCGAACATGAATCGTTGCGTGCCACGCTCTGTCACGGCGTTGCGACGGTCGCGCTCGACGGTCAGCGGCGCTGGATAATGGTGATCAAGCTGGCGGCGCTCGATTCCTCGGGCGCCAAACGCACGAAGCTCGTCATCGAAGGGGAAGAAGCCGCGCCGATGCTTGCCGAGTTGCAGGCCGATGTTCGCAACCTTCGGTCAGCGATGGGCCAGATTACGGCAGCGCTAAAGAACACGAGCGTCGCTAAGCCGCCTCAACAACCACCCAAGACTGCGCCATGATTGCTGCATGACCAACCGATTCGCCGCCGCCCTCCTGCTCCCCCTCGCGCTCGCCACCGCCGCGCATGCCGCGCCGCAGCGCAAGAAGCCCGCGCCGCCGCCGCCCAAGCCCCTGCCGATCGGCGACACCGTGCGAATCGCGCTCACGACCGACCTCGGCGTCATCACGCTCGAACTCGATCACAAGCATGCGCCGATCACGACCGAGAATTTCGTTGCCTATGTCGATCAGAAGCGCTTCGACGGCACTGTCTTTTACCGCGCGCTGCGGCTGCCATGGGGCGATGCGCCTAACGGCCTGATCCAGGGTGGGACCCAGAATGACCCCAAGCGCATTCTGAAACCGATCGCGCATGAACCGACGACGCAGACCGGCATCCTTCACAAGGCGTGGACGATTTCGATGGCACGTTACGATCCCGGCACGGCGACCGGCGATTTTTCGATCATGCTCGGCGATCAGCCCGCGCTCGATGCCGACCCGAAGGCGAGCGGCGACAATGCGGGCTATGCGGCGTTCGGTCATGTGATCGACGGAAAGGATGTGGTGCTAAAAATCTACAACGCGCCGGTCGATCCGGCCAAAGGCGAAGGCGGCATGAAGGGGCAGATGATCGCCGCGCCCATCAAGATCATCAGCGCCAAGCGCGTGCTCGATCCGGCCCCGCCGCCACCGGCACCGCAGCCCTGAGCCACGCCCCCGCACCGTTTCGCTTGAGCAAGCCGCACGCGCGCCCTAGATCGAGTGCATGACCTCGACCAACGATATCCGCCGCTCCTTCCTCGATTACTTCGAACGCGAAGGCCATGCGCGCGTCGCCTCGGCGCCGCTCGTGCCGCATAACGACCCGACGCTGATGTTCGTCAACGCCGGGATGGTGCCGTTCAAGAATGTGTTCACGGGGCTGGAGAGCCGCCCTTATGTCACCGCCGCATCGAGCCAGAAATGCGTGCGCGCGGGTGGCAAGCATAATGATCTCGACAATGTCGGCTATACCGCGCGGCATCATACCTTCTTCGAAATGCTTGGTAATTTCTCGTTCGGTGATTATTTCAAGGACCGCGCGATCACGCTCGCCTGGAACCTGATCACCAAGGAATGGGGGATCGATCCGACCCGGCTGACGGTCACCGTCTATCACACCGACGATGAAGCCTATGATCTGTGGAAGCGCATCGCGGGGTTGCCCGATGACCGGATTATCCGCATCGCGACCAACGACAATTTCTGGTCGATGGGCGACACCGGGCCATGCGGGCCGTGTTCGGAAATCTTCTATGACCACGGCGATCACATCCCCGGCGGTCCACCCGGATCACCCGATGAGGATGGTGACCGCTTTGTCGAGATCTGGAATCTCGTTTTCATGCAGTTCGAGCAGGCCGCCGACGGCAGCCGTACGCCGCTGCCGCGCCCGTCGATCGACACCGGCATGGGCATCGAGCGCGTCGCCGCTGTGTTGCAGGGCGTGCACGACAATTACGACACCGACACCTTCAAAGCGCTGATCGCCGCCTCGACCGCGCTGACGGGCACGCTTGCCGAGGGCGCTGCCAAGGCGAGCCACCGCGTGATTGCCGATCATCTGCGCTCGGCCGGTTTCCTCGTGGCGGACGGCGTGCTGCCCGCGAACGAGGGGCGTGGCTATGTGCTGCGGCGTATCATGCGCCGCGCGATGCGCCACGCGCATATATTGGGCGCCAAGACGCCGCTGATGCATCGGCTCGTGCCCGCTTTGGTGGCGGAAATGGGCGCGGCCTATCCCGAACTCGTCCGCGCGCAACCGCTGATCGAGGCGACGTTGCTGCAAGAGGAAACGCGCTTCCGCCGCACGCTCGAAAACGGGCTCAAGCTGCTCGACGAAGCGACGGCGGGGATGGCTGCGGGCGCGACGCTCCCCGGTGAGACCGCGTTCAAGCTCTACGACACCTATGGCTTCCCCTATGACCTGACCGAGGATGCTCTGCGCGCGCAAGGCTTCGGCATCGACCGCGCGGGCTTCGACACCGCGATGACCGAACAGAAGCGCGCCGCGCGGGCCGCGTGGAAAGGATCGGGCGAGCGCGCCTCCGACGATGTCTGGTTCGACATTGCCGAGGAACATGGCGGCACCGAATTCACCGGCTACACCGCCGACACCGGCGAGGGGCAGGTGATTGCGATCGTCAAGGATGGCGCGCGGATCGAGCGGGCAGGGGCGGGCGACCATGTGGTTATCCTGACCAACCAGACGCCTTTCTACGCCGAGAGCGGTGGCCAGATGGGTGACGCGGGCATGATCACCGGCGACAGCGGGCTGACGGTGCGCGTCGAGGATACCGCCAAGGCGCTTGGCCGGTTGCACGCACATCAAAGCGTGATCGAGGCCGGATCGGTCGCAGTCGGCGACAAGGTACGGCTCGCGATCGACACCGCGCGGCGCGGTCAGGTGCGCGCCAATCACTCGGCGACGCATTTGCTGCACGCGGCCTTGCGCGAGCGGCTTGGCCATCATGTCAGCCAGAAGGGCAGCCTGGTCGCGCCCGACCGACTGCGCTTCGATTTCTCGCACCAGCAGGCGATGACGCCTGCTGAAATCGCGCAGGTTGAGGCTGATGTGAATCGCCAGATTCGCGGCAATGCCCCGGTGACGACGCGGTTGATGACCCCCGACGATGCGATTGCGGCGGGCGCCATGGCGCTGTTCGGCGAGAAATATGGCGACGAAGTGCGCGTGCTGAGCATGGGCGCCGAGGCCGACAAATCCTATTCGGTCGAACTGTGCGGCGGCACGCATGTGAATGCGCTCGGCGACATCGCGCTGATGAAGATCGTGAGCGAAAGCGCGGTGTCGAGCGGCATCCGTCGGATCGAGGCTCTGACCGGCGAGGCGGCACGGCTGTGGCTCGCCGACCGCGACGAGAAGCTGCGCGAAACGGCGGCGTCGCTGCGCGCATCGCCCGACGAAGTGCCCGCACGCGTCGCCGCGCTGGTCGAGGATCGGCGGCGGTTGGAGCGCGAACTGGCCGAAGCGAAGAAGGCCTTGGCACTCGGCGGCGGCGGGGGCGCGGCTCCGGCTGGCCCCGAGCAGGTCGGCGGGGTCAACTTCCTCGCGCAAGTCGTCGAAGGGCTCGACCCCAAGGGGCTGCGCGGCGCGGTCGATGACGCCAAGGCACGGATCGGCTCGGGCGTCGCGATGATCGTCGCGGTCAACGAAGGCCGTGCGTCGGTGGCGGTCGGCGTTAGCGCGGACCTGACCGCCAGCCACAACGCGGTCGACCTGCTGCGTGCTGCGGTTGCGGCGCTGGGCGGGCAGGGCGGTGGCGGCCGCCCGGACATGGCCCAAGGCGGCGGGCCGGAGGGCGACAAGGCAGCGGAGGCGGTTGCGGCGGTGAAGGCCGTGCTGGAGGGGCAGGCGGTCGCGGCTTAAGGGCGCGCCTGAGCGCTAGATGAATACCGTTAGTTCAGCCTTGACTTCGCATCAAAAACTGTCCGGCATGGTTCGCCTCAGATGCTGCTCATAGCTGTCGACTTGGCTGAGCAGTGACGGCTGCGACCTCTGGTCGACCAAGCGTCCCAAATCCCAAGCAAGCCACGCATTTGCAGTGTCAAATTCTTGCAGATAGCTGTCGCCGAGATCTTTGAACGCGTTGCCGGCCCAAGGGTAGGACGCAATATGCTTCCAATAACAGTCCGTGATCGCGGGCATGCTCTTGGCGATCAATGGGTCCCATCCTGAGGTGTCGCCTGAGCGGCGGACCAAATTGGCGTAGGCCAAAAATCGGAATGTCCCGAATGGCAATGCATCGAAGCGTTCGCCACTTGCCCAATAACGAGCGACCGAAGCGCGGTCGCGACCCGGTGTTCTTTCTCCCGCGACGCTGTTGGCATCCATCAACTCGATCGCGAGCGGGTTGGCCATAGCGCGTTGAACATCGGGCCGCACGGCACTGAACATTGCCTTCGACGCCGGATCGTTCAGCAACTCATCCCCATATTGCTGTGTCATGTTCAGGAAGATCATCATCATGACCAGTGGCTGATTCGCCGCCGACGCGGCCTTCAGCTGCGCAATCATCGCCTCCATGCTGGGTGGTGCGTCAGAACCCTTGCTGGCGATGACAGCAAGGACGCGCTTTAGTCCCATAGCCTCGATCGAGTTTCGCGAAGACCGAGCCATCACTGCGGATTCCAAGCCGGACGGCAGTGGATAAACCACTCGCTCCCGACGAAAATTTGAAAAGTGCAACGTTTCGCGATCCAAGTCCTGATCGAAATGTCGAACGATCTCGATCTGATCTGGAAGCTGGCCCGCGTTCAGGATTGCACGACGAACCTGAGGATGGAGATCGACATGGCGCGCGAGATAGCGGGCAATGCGGGGGCGCTCTGATGCCGTGAAGGGATGACCGGTCAGACTTGTGCGGACGACAATGTCTTTCCCCAGGCGCCAAACAATGCCATCCGCCGATTTTGTTGGTGCCAAGGGTTCGGAAGTCGGCTCTGCAACGGCCAATTCCTGTTCAGCCCAATAGGGATTCTGCAGCGATGGTGGCACCGTCGCTCCCTTTGAGCGGCGCGCCGCATCTTCGAGCATGGCGCGCAGCCCGCGCCGATTTGCCAGTTCCTGTTGCCGAAACGCCGGTCCTGCGTAGCAGCTCTGGTTCGCCATCGGCCCGCCAGGCGACCACGACAGCGTCCGGCAAAGCCGATAATCGTCGAGCCGGGTCGCGCTCTTGTTCGACACCGCGACAAAATCGTCAGCGACCGTGACGCCACCGCTGTCGCCGGTGTCAGCCTTGCCCGTCGTACGGATTTCGATCCGATAGTCGAAGCGGAGCGTGTCTATTTCAACCTGCGTCCGAGCGGCTCGGATCGCATCGGAACCGGCTGCAGGTGACATCAATGGGGCCGCAGCCAAGCTCGATTGAGCGACGGAAGCCGCTAGTAGAAAGGAGACAAATGCCTGTTTCTTCATTGCGAGTCCTCCGGCCTCTTTCGGAAGGATTGCTACACTAATGCGAATACCACGCTAAGGCCCAACAGGATCTGGCCGCGCAGAAGGTTTCAAGCCAGAGTGGCAACGGGATTTGCTCGGACAAATCCGGCCGTCATGGGCATCTTGGGGTGTCGCAGCCAGACTGGGGAGGGGTTGGCTTTTGCGATTGTCGGCCGCCAACAACATCGTCGTCCAGCAAGTCAGCAACCAATTTCCAACACCGCGACCGGCTTGGGATAAGCCTGCCTGTTCCTTCTACCGGTCGATCGTTGCTTCTTAACAAGGCGCGCAGCAGGTTCCCTAAGGTCACGGTTCAGCAACCTCCGGGTGGCGCCGATCATGACTTTAAGCCCGTTTACGCCGCCATCGAACTCCGCGCCAGTTCGCACATCGACCAGATTTCGCTCAGCGCCGAGACGAGCTTGTCGATGTCGGCGTCCGAATGGACGGGCGAGGGGGTGATGCGCAGCCGCTCGGTGCCGACCGGCACGGTCGGGTAATTGATCGGCTGGACGTAGATGCCGTGATTGTCGAGCAGCCAGTCGCTGATCATTTTGCACTTTTTGGCGTCGCCAACCATCACCGGGATGATGTGGCTGGGGTTTTCCAGCGTCGGAATGCCGATCGCGTGCAAGCGGCGGCGGACCGTCGCGACGCGCTCCTGGTGACGGGCGCGTTCGACCTGGCTGGTCTTGAGATGGCGAATGCTTGCGGTCGCCCCGGCGGCGAGCGCGGGCGGCAGCGCGGTCGTGAAGATGAAGCCGCTCGCAAAGCTGCGCACGAAATCGATCAGCTTGGCCGACCCGGTAATGTACCCGCCCATCACGCCATAGGCCTTGCCGAGCGTGCCTTCGATCACGTCGATCCGATCCATCAAGCCGCGGGCTTCGGCAACGCCGCCGCCGCGCGGGCCATAAAGGCCAACCGCATGGACTTCGTCGATATAGGTCAACGCGCCATGCTTTTCGCACACGTCGAGGATCTGCTCGATCGGGGCGATATCGCCGTCCATCGAATAGACGCTTTCGAACGCGACCAGCTTGGCGCGGCCGGGTGCGATTGCGGCGAGCTTGCGGTCGAGATCTTCCCAGTCGTTGTGATTGAAGCGCTGGCATTCGGCGCGGCTGTGGCGGATGCCTTCGATCATCGACGCGTGGTTCAGCGCGTCCGACAGCACCACGCAGTCGGGCAGCTTCGCAGCAAGCGTCGATAGCGCCGCCCAGTTGGAGACATAGCCCGAGGTGAAGAGCAGCGCGGCTTCCTTGCCGTGCAGATCGGCGAGTTCGGCTTCGAGCTCGACATGCGCATGGCAAGTGCCGCTGATGTTGCGCGTGCCGCCGGCACCCGCGCCGCAATCGTCGAGCGTCTGGTGCATCGCCGCGAGCACGTCGGGGTGCTGGCCCATGCCGAGATAGTCGTTCGAGCACCAGACGGTGACTTCGCCGACGCCGTCATCGGTGTAGTGGCGCGCGCGGGGGAAGGCGCCGGCCTTGCGTTCGAGTTCGGCGAAGATGCGATAGCGCCCGTCTTCTCTCAGCGCGGCAAGCTGGCTGCCGAAATATGCCTCGTAATCCATCTTACCTCCGCTCCGTGCTTATTGTCTTGGCCTTAACAGGCTGGGGCGTTGCCCAGCGATACATCATTGCGTCCCGGATTGGTAACACAAGGAACAAATGCTCGACGACGCCGAGAAATGCGAGCCCCGCGACCAGCGTATAGCTCGCCGCGACGCCGGGGTCGCGGGCTGCTTCGGCGGCAGTCCATGCCCACCAGGTCGCAGCCGATCCCAGCGTGACCGAGACGGGAAAGAGCCAGTTGCAGCGCGCTTTGCGAAAATAGGTCTTCAGATAGGCGAGATGCGCCGGGAAGACCTCGTCCGACAGGCTCGGCACGCCGAAGAAAAGGTTGAGCTTTGCCGACAGCCGCATGACGAACAACAGCGCGAACGCCAGCGGCGCGGCCTGATTGGGCTGACCCCAGGTCAGCGCGAACAGCAGCAGCACCGTCGCCGCGAGCGCAATCTCGTGATGGATCACCGTCGCCGTCGCCAGCTTGAACCGCGCCCAACCGCGCGCTTCGGGCGGGCACGGATCATGCGATGGCCCGCTGACGAAGCCCATCAGGAAGCCCATTTCGTGCCAGCCCCAGATCGCCACCGATGCGGCAAAGGCGATATAGACCGATGTCATGCTGCTGTCGCTCGCGGTCAGCACAATTGCCGCGAGTGCCATCAGCGCAACAATCCCCGCGCCGCGAAAGCTTCGGCGGAAGGTGCTGCGCGGGCGACTGTCGAGCCACACCACCGCAGCCGTCCCAAAGAACCACACCATCAGCGCGAACAGGAGCGGCGGAAAGCTCACCAGGCCGGCACCAGCCGCACTTGGGCCGGCAGCGCGTTGCGCTGGGCGGGAATGAACAGCATCCGCACGAAAGTCGCGCCCGCCGCTGCCGTCAGCGCCAGCTTCTTGACGCGACCGATGATCCCGCCCTGTGCCCCGGCCGCATCCATTGCGTTCGAGATTTTGCGCATGCGCTCCATCCCGCGCCGGAATGCCGGTGCGTTGCTATCGACCGTCAGCGGGAACACCTGCTTCGAAATCGCCGAGCAGATATCGAACACCTGATAGTCATAATCGGTCGGGTCAACGCCGAGCGCGGCGTGGAACGACGGGCGATTGTGATCGCGCACATACATCGTCGCATAGACCGCCATCAGGAAGAATTTGATCCACAGCCGGTTATGGCCTTGCAGCAGCTTGGGATCGTTGCGCATCAGCAGCGCGAACGCCTCACCGTGGCGGAACTCGTCGTTGCACCACTGCTCAAACCAGTTGAAAATCGGGTGGAAGCGCAGCTCAGGGTGCTTCGCGAGATGGCG
>JAIETY010000193.1 GCA_019744885.1 Sphingomonas sp. | reverse complement strand
CCATAATAGGGCGCAACCGCGCCATAATAGCCCCGGCCATAGCCACCGGCATAATCATCGGCACAGGCGCCAAGGCCTGCCAGCAGCGCGGCGCCCAGCGCCACTTTCGTCAAAGATGCGATCATCGCTACGCCTCCATCCCGCGCCCCAATACGCGGGGCGCCGAATGGTTGTGCCTAAGCGAAGATTAATGGCCCTCGAACGAAAGCAGCGCGGTGACGTCGATGCCATCGCTGCGCAGCGCGTCGGCGCCGCCGAGCTCGGGCAGATCGACGACGAATTGCGCTTGCGTCACATGCGCCCCGGCCTTGCGCAGCAGACGGATCGCGGCGCGCGCGGTGCCGCCGGTGGCGATCAGATCATCAACCAGCAGCACGCGCTGGCCGGGGACCAGCGCATCTTCATGCATCGTGATCCGGTCCTGGCCATATTCGAGCGCATAATCCTCGGCGATGGTTACGCCGGGCAGCTTGCCGTCCTTGCGGATCAGCAGCACGCCTGCGTTCAGCGGCACCGCAATCGCGGCGGCGAACAGGAACCCGCGTGCTTCGATGCCCGCGATCAGATCGACCGGGCCGTCGACCGCTGCCACCATCCGCTCGACCGTCTGGGCAAGGCCCTGCGGGTCGAGCAGCAAGGTGGTGATGTCGCGAAACATGATTCCCGGCTTCGGAAAGTCGGGGATCGTGCGGATCAGCGCCTTCAGATCGTCGTTGGCGGCGGCGGTCGTCGCAATGCTCAATGCTTCACGTTCCGCCAGATCGACTGATAGGCGCCGTAAGCCAGAATCGTCGCAACAAACAGGAAGCCGAGCACCGCGAGGCCAAGCGAATGGCGATCGTTGAGTTCGGGCTCGGCCGTCCACACGAGGAATTCGGCCACATCCTTGGCATTTTGCGCGACCGTCGACGGGGTGCCGTCGGCATAAGTCACCTGCCCGTCCTGCGCGAGCGGCGGCGGCATCGCGATGTTCAGGTTGGGGAAGTACGGGTTGTAATAAAGCCCGTCGGGCGTCTTCGCGTCGGGGTGCTTGGCGATCAGCTCGGGCGTCTGTTCGGCATAGCCGGTGAGCAGCGAATAGACATAGGCCGGGCCTTCATGCCGCGCCTTCGCGATCAGCGACAGATCCGGCGGCACGCCCGTGCCGGGATAATAGACCTTGGGGAAGTGATCGGCAGGCACGTTCGCGCGTTCGGTGCGGTCGCCGGTCTTGGGATCCTGCACCGACTGTTTGGTGCCCCAATCGGCGGCGATCTTCTTCACCTCGGCGTCGGTATAGCCGATCTTCTTCAGGTCACGGAAGGCGACATGCGACAGCGAATGGCAGTTGGCGCAGACTTCCTTATAGACTTGGAAGCCGCGCTGCGCCTGACGCACGTTGACTTTGCCCATGAAGCCGTCGCTGTCGAGCGCGAGCTCCTTGGGGTGCTTGTACAGAAAGGCTGCCGCGCTTTCGGGCTGCGGATCGTTGATCAGCCCCGACACGCTGCCGAACAGCGAGACCAGCAATGCTGCAACAAAGCCCAGGCCGACGATACCGGCAATATAGCGAACCATGATCTACCCCTTATTCGGCCGGAAGCGCGCTGCCGGTCATCCCGGTCGTGGCGGCGGCGCCACCATGCTTGCCGAGCACCGCTTCGGTGATCGAGTTCGGCAGCGGTCGCGGACGCTCGGTCGCAGCGACGATCGGCAGGATGATGAGGAAATGCGCGAAATAATAGACGGAAGCGATCTGGCCGATGATCACGTTGCGCGCGGTCGCCTCGGCCCCGCCAATATAGCCGAGCACCAGCACATCAAAGAGCAGCACAACGAGGAAAATGCGGTAGCGCGGGCGATAACTGGCCGAGCGCACCGGCGACGTGTCGAGCCAGGGCAGGAAGAACAGCAGCAGGATCGACCCGAACATCGCGAGCACGCCCCACAGCTTCGCCTGGATGAACAGAAAGTCGGCCGTGAACGACTTCAGGATCGCGTAGAAGGGCAGGAAATACCACTCAGGCACGATGTGCGCGGGGGTCGCAAGCGGGTTCGCCGGGATATAATTGTCCGGGTGGCCAAGCGCGTTGGGCATGAAGAAGATGAACGCGCAATAGATCAGCATGAAAACGCCAATCCCGAAGCCATCCTTCGCGGTGTAATAGGGGTGGAACGGCACGGTGTCCTGTTCGCCCTTCACTTCGACGCCGGTCGGGTTGCTCGACCCCGGAATGTGCAACGCCCAGACGTGGAGGATAATCACCCCGAGCGTGACGAACGGCAGCAGATAGTGGAGCGAGAAGAAGCGGTTGAGCGCGGCATCATCGGGCGCAAAGCCGCCGAGCAGCCAGATGCGGATGCTGTCGCCCACCAGCGGGATCGCCGAGAAGAAGCCGGTGATCACCTGCGCGCCCCAGAAGCTCATCTGACCCCAGGGCAGAACATAGCCCATGAAGGCGGTGGCCATCATCAGCAGGAAGATGACCACGCCGAGCAGCCAGATCATCTCGCGCGGTGCCTTGTACGACCCGTAATAAAGCCCGCGGCCGATGTGGATATAGACGACCAGCAGGAACATCGACGCGCCATTGGCGTGCGCATAGCGCAGCAACCAACCGAAATTCACGTCGCGCATGATGTGTTCGACCGAATCGAACGCGATGCCCGCATCGGCCGCATAGTGCATCGCCAGCACGATGCCGGTGACGATCTGGCACATCAACGCGACGCCTGCGAGCACGCCGAAGTTCCAGAAATAATTGAGGTTGCGCGGCACCGGATAGCCCGCGCCAACCGCGCTGTAGACGAAGCGCGGGAGCGGCAGCCGCTCGTCGATCCACTTCATCAGTGGCGCCTTCGGCTCGTAATGCTTTGCCCAGGGAAAGCTCATGCTGCTGTCCTCAACCGATCACAATGGTGGTGGGGGTGGAAAATTTATACGGCGGCACCATCAGATTCTTCGGCGCCGGGCCTTTGCGGATGCGCGCGGCGGTGTCGTAGACCGAGCCATGGCACGGGCAAAAATAGCCGCCAAATTCGCCCTTCACTTCGCCTTCGCCCGCACCAAGCGGCACGCAGCCCAGATGGGTGCAGACGCCCATCGTGACCAGCCAGTTGGTGTGGCCTTCCTTGGTGCGCTGGGCGAGCGTTTCGGGATCGCGCAGCGACGCGACCGGCACTTTGTTCGCCTCGGCGATTTCTTCCGGGGTCAGGTTGCGCACGAACAGCGGCTGTTTGCGGAACGATGCCTTGATCGCCTGGCCCGGCGCGATGGCGCTCAGATCAAGCTCGGTGGTCGCATCGGCGAGCACGTCGGCCGACGGCGCCATCTGGCTGATCAGCGGCACCAGAATGCCCGCAACGCCGACGCCGCCGAAAGCAACGGCAGCGATGCTGAGGAAGTCGCGGCGGCGATAGTCGCCGTCTTCGCCGTGCGGGGCGCCATCACCGGCTGCAATCGGGGTATCAACGGTTGCCATTCACTTGCCCTTGTCGAACCTTGTGTCGAACTTTGTCAGTCATTTCCGTGCCAGAGGGCGCTGCAATGGGCACCCACTGGCCGTCTTAGCGCGTCGCTTGGACGCAAACTCGCGGCCTGATAGACACAGGCCATGCGATTTGCCAACAGCATTTTGACCAATGCGGCCATACCGCATTAAGCCCTATCCGCATGGCAAGCCCCGCGCAAATCCGTCTCGCGCTTTATCAACCCGATATTGCGGGCAACGTCGGCACGATTTTGCGCCTCGCGGCGTGCCTCGATCTGGCGGTCGATCTGATCGAGCCGATGGGCTTTGCGTGGAGCGACCGCAAACTTGCGCGGGCAGGCATGGATTATTTGGCGCAGGCCGATGTGACGCGCCACGTGGATTGGGCAGCATTCGAACGCACCGTGACGGGGCGAATCGTTCTGCTGTCGACGCGCGGCGCCGTGCGGATCGACGCCGCAGCCTTCGCGCCCGATGACGTGCTGCTGTTCGGGGCAGAGTCGAGTGGCGTTCCCGATGAGGTGCACGACCGGGCCGACCTGCGCGTGACAATTCCGCTTGTGCCGGGGCGGCGATCGTTGAATGTCGCGGTCGCAGCCGCCATCGCCACCGGCGAGGCTTTGCGCCAGATCAAAGGATGGCCCGATGCGGCCAGCTAAGACGCGAATGTAGCACGGGGGGATGATGGAACTCGATACCGAACAGCAGACGGCACGGACCTGGTTCGAGCATCTGCGCGACCTGATCTGCGCCGAATTCGAAGCGATCGAGCGCGAGGGCGGCTCCGACGCGGCATTTGACTACACGCCTTGGGACCGCGTCGATCCGTCGGGCGAGCCCGGTGGTGGCGGCGTGCGCGGGGTGATGAAGGGCAAGGTGTTCGAAAAGGTCGGCGTCAACGTCTCGACCGTCGGCGGCACCTTTGAAGGCGATTTTGCCAAGACGATCAATGGCGCCGCCGAAGACCCGCGCTTTTTCGCGACCGGGATCAGCCTCGTCGCGCATATGGCCAATCCGATGGTGCCGGCGGTGCACATGAACACGCGCTTCCTGGTCACCACCAAGCGCTGGTTCGGCGGCGGCGCGGACCTGAACCCGCCGATCCCGTTCGAGGAGGACACGGCCGATTTCCACGCGGCGATGAAGGCCGCCTGCGACCCGCACGGCGCCGATTATCACGACCGGTACAAGAAATGGGCCGACGATTATTTCTACATCCCGCACCGCAAGGTGCATCGCGGCGTCGGCGGCATTTTCTGCGACCATCTCGAAGGCGATTTCGACGCCAATTTCGCGTTCATTCAGGATATCGGTCGCCAGTTCCTCGACAGTTTCGCGAGAATCGTCCGGCGGCGGATGCATGACGCCTTCACCCCCGAAGACGAAGCCCGGATGCTCGAATGGCGCGGGCGCTATGCCGAGTTCAATCTCGTTTATGATCGCGGGACTTTGTTCGGGCTGAAGACCGGCGGCAATATCGACGCGATCCTGATGAGCCTGCCGCCGCGCGCCACCTGGGCTTGACGCGGTGGCCCTGACGCGGGTCGCGCCGGGCGAAATCGCGACGATCGTCACCACGCTCGAAATGCGGCGGCGCCCGCCTGCGCGGCCCTTGCCCGACAGCCCGCTAAGGCTGGTGCGCTGGGCGCGACCGCAGCCCGACAAATATCGCGCCCTGTTCGCCCGCGTCGGCGCGCCGTGGCTCTGGTATTCGCGGCTCACGCTGGATGATGCCTCGCTCGCCGCAGCGATCGACCGGCCCGAGACGCAGGTCCACGCGGTGATCGACCGCGCGGGGATCGAAGTCGGGCTGCTCGAATTCACCCACCCCGCCGCCGATTGGTGCGCGCTCGATTACTTCGGGCTGGTGCCTGAGCTGGCGGGCAAAGGGCATGGCCGCTGGCTGATGAGTCTGGCGCTCGCCATGATGTGGCGGCCGGGCGTCGCGCTGGTGCGGGTCAACACCTGCACGCTCGATCACCCCTCGGCGCTCAATTTCTACCGCGCGCAGGGGTTCGAGTCCGTGATGCGGACGATCGAGACTTTCCCTGATCCGCGCGCGAGCGGGCTGCTGCCGCGCGACGCCGCGCCGCAGATTCCGATGCTCTAGGCCAGCCGCCGGTATAGCGCGACTTTGAACAGCAGCAGGCCCAGAGCAACCGCCGTCGCGATTGCTGCCGCCATGGCATCGACCACGACGATCACCACCGGATTGGCCGCGCGGAGACCGCGCAGCGTCGCATCGAGATTCTGGAATGGCGCGGGCAGCACCACATCGGCAACGAACGCGATCACCATCACGCCGGCCAATATCCAGCCATGACGGCGGGTTATGCCGAAGCTCCGCACCAGCGAATCGATCGCCGACAGCGGCGCTTCGGCGACCAGTACTGGCCCCAGCAGCAACAGCCGCCCAGCGAGATAAATGCCCGGCAGGAAAAACAGCGCAAAGCCGACCATCGTCAGGACCGTGCCGATGATGCCCGCGAGCAGATAGCGCGGCAGCAGCGCCAACGCACCGATCAACGCGTCGCGCAGTGTGTCGGCGGTCCGGTCGAAGTAGAAGGCGAAAATCGCCAGCGCTCCATAGGCCGAAACGATGCTCACCGTGATGAAGTAACCGGCATTGGCGCCGATCCAGGCGCGATATTGCGCGAGAAACGCCGCCGTTTCGGCGGTGCCCGGGCGGATCACCGTGTCGGCGGGCACGGTCAGCGGCGTGACCAGCAACAGCAGCGCGAGCGTCGGCACGAACAGGAACAGCCCCGCCAGCGGCAACAGCACTATGCGGTCGCGCCGCCACAGCGCCCAGGCATCGGCAGCGGTGCCGCCCAAATCAATCGTCATGCGGTGCCGATGGCTTCCTGTGCGCGCGCCGCGACATAAAATTTGCCGATGAACGCGGCGGATAACAAAGTGAATGCAGTCGACACGATCGCGACGAGGGCTGCGGCGAGCACCGACGCGATCGTCACTGGCCCCTCGCCGCCGAGGATCAGCGCAAAGATGGCACCGAACACCGTCTGCGCCGCCAGCGTCGCGACGAAGCTGACGATCGCGAACAACAGCAGCACCCCGATCAGCGCCAGCACGCGCCCCCGCGTCAGCGCGAACGAGCGGCCGATCGCGGCGAACCAGCTGCCCTCCGCCAGCAGCACCGCGTTCACGAGCAAAAGCCGCGCCGTCAGCCACAGCAGCGCGACGAGCAGCACCACCACATAGACCAGCATGAAGATCGCAATCGCCGGCGTCATGCCAGCGGGCGGCGGAATCGTCGCGCCGGTCTCGCTCGCGCGCATGAGGGCCTGCAAATCGACACCGGCGACGCCAAGCGCGATGCCGATGGGGGTCGCGAGCAGGATCGCGCCGATGCCCAACACCAGCGTGATGACCAACACAGGCAATATGCCCGCCGTCGCCTGCGCTCGCGCACTGCCGGCGCCGCGCGCCGGATCGATCGCCAATGCCAGCACCTGGAGCTGGCCCCATATCCCGACCAGCGTCAATCCAAAGGCCGCGACTTGCACCCCGATCGCGAGCGGCCCCGGCGTCTTGGCAAGCGGTGCCAGCGCACTCTGGACGACCAGCGGCAGATAGATCCACGGCACCGCCACCGGGATCAGCGTTGCCAGATTATCGCCCAGAAATTCGGTTGCCCGGTCCCAGACCGCGCTGATGTCGACCCTGCTCATCGCCTAACTCCCGCGCGTCCCAATGTTCGGCCTTGTCCGTGGACTGCGCGCTTAGCGCAAGCGGCGCGCGCATGCCAATGCTTGCGCGCGCCGCCCGGCGACCGCATGTGATCGACCATGACCAGCCCGCGCACCGACCCCGATACTGACGGCGGCGACGACATCGAATGGCGGATCAGCACCGATCCCGTCCCCTATCCCGAAGCGCTCGCCATGATGGAGGCGCGCGCGGCTGCGGTGGCGGCGGGCAGCGCGCGCGAGCTGATCTGGCTGCTCGAACATCCACCGATCTACACGGCGGGAACGAGCGCCGACCCCGCAGAGTTGATCGACCCGCGTTTCCCAGTCTTCGCGACCGGACGCGGTGGTCGCTATACCTATCATGGGCCAGGGCAGCGCGTCGGCTATCTGGTGCTTGATCTGGCCAAGCGCGGCCGCGACATTCGTAACTTCATCGGATCACTGGAGAATTGGCTGATCGAAGCGCTCGGTCTGATCGATGTCGCGGCCTATGCGGTGCCCGGCCGGGTGGGTATCTGGACGTCCGAAAACGGTACGGAGGCCAAAATCGGCGCGATTGGTGTGCGCGTGCGCCGCTGGGTAACGATGCACGGATTTTCCGTGAACATTGCAACGGAACTGTCTGATTTCGCAGGCATAGTCCCCTGCGGCCTGCCAGAATTTCCGGTCACCAGCGTAAAAAAGCTTGGCAAAGGGGGCGATTTCAAGGCATTCGACACAGCGCTCGTGTCGAGACTCGGGCATTTTCTCGATAGTCTTTCTTTGTCTATCGAAAACGAGGCTTGAGGGCGAGACGATATCCGACTAATGTCCACTGCGGTTTGGGGATTAAAGGCGGTCAAGCCAACCAAAACCATTATCTAGGGAGCTTCAAATGCGTGCACTCATTTCCAAGGTCGTGACGGGTTCGATGATCGCCAGCGCGGCGCTGTTGATCTCGGCTTGCGCCAAGACCGAACCGACGGCCGGTAACGACGCAATGGCGACGGAAACCACCAACGAAACCGACGCGATGGCTTCGGACAACATGACGGCGACCGACGGCGCGATGGCTTCGAACGACGCCATGATGTCGTCGAACGACGCCATGGGCAAGGGCGATGCGATGGCGTCGAACGACGCCATGATGTCGTCGAACGACGCGATGGCCACCGAAAAGAAGAAGTAATCTT
>JAIETY010000186.1 GCA_019744885.1 Sphingomonas sp. | reverse complement strand
CGAATTCGACGTCATCCTGACTGGCGACGGCGGCAAGAAGATCAACGTCATCAAGGAAGTCCGCGCGATCACCTCGCTCGGCCTGACCGAAGCCAAGACGCTGGTCGAATCGGCTCCCAAGGCCGTCAAGGAAGGCGTGTCGAAGGACGAAGCAGCCAAGCTCAAGGCACAGCTCGAAGCCGCCGGCGCGACCGTCGAAATCAAGTAAGCTTCGCTCATCCCGGCCCAAAGCCGGGGTGTGCAATGCAGATCAGGGCCGCTCCCGGCAACGGGGGCGGCCCTTTTTGCGTCCGCCTGCTGCCTCGCGCGCGATGACAAACGGCAAATCGTTGCCCAATCGCAGCTTGGCGCCGTCGACCGGGCGAGCTAGAGCAATGCCATGATGGGCGAGGCCAACAAGTCCGACCGGTCACGACGACGTCGGCGCTGATCGCTGGCGCCGTAACTGAGACCGCGACCATTGGATCGGACAGCACAATTCTGGGAACTCGGCTGGTGCCAGGTTGACGACCTGCTCGATGCCAAGCAATTGCTGCTGGCACAAAAATCGATCGAGGCTTCACGCCGTAAGGGATTGATGCACCTCGGGACTCATAAGGTCGATCTGGGCACGCTCAACGAATATGCGCCGGTCGTAGGGCAGGTGTTGCTTGGCCATCTGCAGGCGGATTTGGAAAAGATCGTCGCGAGACCGTTGCTCCCTGGCTATGCCTATTGGCGGATCTACGAAACTGGCCACCAATTGCCGCGCCACACCGACCGCTATGTCTGCGAGATCAGCGTAACGATGACGCTGGCCAGTGATCCCGTCGCGACCGATTGGCCGATGAAGTTTACGGATTTGCGGGGTGCCGATCAGGCCGTGTCACTGCCGCCCGGCGCGGCGGTGGTCTATCAGGGGTGTCGCGTGCCGCATGAATTCGAGCCGTTCGGCGGTCGCGAGAACCACCAGCTCATTCTGCATTATGTGCTGGCCGATGGCGAGAACGCCGAACGCGCGCCTGAGATTCTCGCGCGCTGGGCGCAGCCTGGCGCAGACGGCTAGAGGCGCGCGGCGCGCGCCCGTGTGATGTCCACCGTTCAGGGCGCCCCATTGGCGAGCGGCGCCCGCGTCGTCTATACCCTGCCCCTATCAGCGGCGACGGGCTTGGTGCCCGCGATTGCCGTGTGGGGAGAGCCGTCCATGTTGATCGATCGCCTGCCGCCTGCCGTGTCGTCGCTCCGACCGAGCAACCACCCCTATCTCAATGGCGCATGGACGCCGCAGCACGAGGAGGTGACGGCCGCCGATCTCGAGGCGATCGAAGGCATGATCCCGACCGACATCGACGGCGTTTATCTCCGCAATACCGAGAACCAGCTCCACCAACCGCTCGGCAAATATCACCCCTTCGACGGTGACGGGATGATCCACCAGATCAGCTTTTCGGGGGGGCAGGCGAGCTATCGCAATCGCTGGGTGCGCACGCGCTGCTTCGCCGCCGAGCAGGAAGCGGGCGACTCGCTCTGGGGCGGGCTGATGGACAAGCCGGGCACGTCGATGCGCCCCGGCTTTGGCGCGCATGGCAGCCTCAAGGACTCGTCGAGCACCGACATTATCGTCCATGCCGGCAAGGCGCTGTCGACCTTCTACCAATGCGGCGAAGGCTATCTGCTCGATCCTGAAACGCTTGAGCCGCTGGGCGTTGCGCCATGGGTGCCGCTCGACGGCATTTCAGCGCACCCGAAAGTCGACGAGCGTACCGGCGAACTGATGTTCTTCAACTACTCGAAGCACGCGCCGTACATGCATTACGGCGTCGTCGATCGCGACGGCAAGCTCGTGCATTACATCCCTGTGCCGCTGCCGGGGCCACGTCTGCCGCACGACATGATTTTCAGCGAGCATTGGTCGATCGTCAACGACCTGCCGATGTTCTGGGATCAGGAATTGCTCGCACGTGGCATCCACGCCGCCCGGCTGCACCCCGGCATTCCGAGCCGCTTCGGGCTGATCCCGCGCCACGGTCAGCCCGAGGATATCCGCTGGTTCGAGGCCGAGCCGACCTACATCCTTCACTTCCTCAATGCCTATGAGGAAGGCGACGAAGTGGTGATGGACGCCTATTTCCAGGACAATCCCCAGCCCGCGCCGCTGCCGAACGAGGACGGCTATGGCCATATGATGGCCTATGTCGACGAGCACAGCTTCCAGCCCAAACTCCACCGCTGGCGGTTCAATCTCGCCGATGGGACGACGCGCGAGGAACGGCTCGACGACCGCATCCTCGAATTCGGGATGATCAACCAGCAGGTGGCGGGCCGCAAACATCGCTATGTCTATTCGACCACCACCAAGCCCGGCTGGTTCCTGTTCAACGGCTTCGTCAAGCACGACCTCGAAACCGGCGAGAGCTGGAGTTTGATGCTCGAAGAAGGCCGCTACGCTAGCGAAGCCCCCTTCGCCCCGCGCATCGGGGCGACGGCGGAGGATGACGGCTATCTCGTCAGCTTCATCATCGACGAAAATCGCGGCACCAGCGAATGCGTGCTGATCGACGCGCGCGATATCGCGGCGGGGCCAGTCTGCCGCATCGCGCTGCCGCACAAGATTTCCAGCGGCACGCACAGCTGGTGGGCGGATCGGGCTATGCTGGTCTAAACTCCGTCATTCTCGCCAACGTGGATCCAGCTTTTACTCCTCGTCGTCGTTCAAATCCGCCATCAGGGCCTCGACGCTATCAAACCGCGTCACATTGCCGTCCTGAATATCGCGCATTGCTGCCTGTGTCTCGGCATTGGGGATGCGGACATCGAACGGCAGAGCTTGGTCTGAGACAACACGAACCAGCATGAGACGGATGGCGTCGGAAACCGACAGTCCCATCGCGGACAGCACGGCTTTGGCCTCCTTTTTTAGCCCTGCATCGATTCGCGCGCGCACCACTTCCACCGCTGCCATCATAACAACTTTCACATCAGGGGCTACGTTGTAGCTACAGTACAACAAACACCCTTTTTTTGCCCACGTCAATCTTGACCAGTTGACAAATTACTAGTGTTACTACATCTAGTAGATTGAAAGGATGTTTCGATATGCCGCAGATGGAGTTTCCAGACCATATAGCGCACACACCGGTCTATGTGGTTCCTTATTTTGCCCATGATCCGGGAAAACCCAACGATACCGATGCGCAATTTATTACAGTGGGATGGTCGCAATGGGACGACGATGAACCGGCAGCGAAGGTCGTAAGGCACTCTGGGCAACGGTGGTCGAGGCAATCGGAGGAGCTTCCGCTTGGAAGATTGATCGACCTCACAATCTTGGCGGCAATGGCATTTGGTGAAGGTAGTAGCTTTACCAGGGTAGAGAAAGGCGTCTTTGAGAATCAGAAGGAAGTTATTGACGTGGCGCACGGCTCCAAAAGAGACCGGGCGGCTCTGGACGCCATGCTCAAGTCGGACGCCACGCTGAAGCGGCGGTTCCGCGAGCTGTTTCGGGTCCTAAAGTCCATTGATGATTCTGGAGGGCTTCGGTGATGCGCGTTATCGATCTCCAGTCGCGATTCAAACGCGATTACAAGCGGGAGAAGAAGGCCAACCCCAAATTGGACGATGTCCTCACGCCAGTACTCAACATGCTTGCGACAGATTCCGTCTTGCCGCCACGCCTGCACGATCATGCGCTATCAGGGGACTGGAAGGGGTTCCGCGATTGTCACGTGAAACCCGATCTCGTCCTGATCTACGCAAAATCTGACGGCATCTTGTCGCTCGCCCGGTTAGGGTCGCATAGCGAACTATTCGGCTGAATCACCCCTTCGGCCACCACGGCACGAAGCCGCTGGTCCGCCGCACATAGTCCTCATACCCCGGCTTCTTGCGCTTCAGCCGCCCCTCGATCGTTGGCACGCCTGACCATTTCATGAGCGTCCACGTCAGCAGGATTGGCCCGGGCAGCGCCCATAGCCCGGTAAAACTCTCGGCGCCGATCAGATACAGCCCCCACCAAGTGCAGGCATCGCCGAAATAATTCGGATGGCGGGTGTATCGCCACAGCCCGGTCGTCAGCACCTGCCCCTGATTGGCCGGATCGGCGCGAAAGCGGACGAGTTGCCAGTCGCCGATCGTCTCGAACGCTATCCCGATCACCGCGACCGCTGCGCCGAGCATCCCGATCATCCCTAGCGGGGGCGCCGGGTCGATCTGGCCGAGTTGCACCGGCAGGCAGACGATGAACAGCAAAGGCGCCTGCGTCAGATAGACCATGCGCGCCGATGCCTGACCAAAGCCCCAGCCCTTCGCATCCTTGGCCTTGCCGAACATCGTGACATAGCGGCGGTCGGGGCCGTGGTGCCGCCAGCGCCACAGCAGATACGCGCCAAGCCGCACGCCCCACAGCGCGCACAGCCCGAGCAGCAATCCCTTACGCCCCGGATCGCCGCTCGTCTGAAGGTAGCTCGCTGCTCCGAGCGCGACCATGCCGAGCGCCCAGACGCTGTCGACCGGCGTCACGTCGCGTGTCTTGAACGTGATCAGCCAAAGCACCACGAACATTAGCGCCAACAACAGCGCGTTGCTCGCCAACAGCAATAGAGCGGTCACGCGGCCTGCTCGACGATGAAGCTGACCGTCGTCGTTGTCGATCCGCCGATGTTGAGCGTCTGCGCGCGGCGAGCGCCGTCGACCTGATAGTCACCCGCCTGATCGGTCACTTGCTTGAAGCTGTCGAGCAGCATGCGCACGCCCGTCGCGCCGACCGGATGGCCCGCGCCGATCAGCCCGCCCGATGGATTGACCGGCAGGCTGCCGCCGCGATCGATCACCCCCTCCTCAATCGCTTTCCACGCCTCGCCGGGCTCGGTGATGTCCAGATGGTCGATCGCCATATATTCGGTCGCGGCGAAGCAGTCGTGCGTCTCGACGACATCAATCTGCCCGAGGTCCGACACCCCTGCCCGTGCGCGCGCATCCTCGATCGCGCGGCGGACTTGCGGGAAGACATAGCGCTGGCCCGCGCTCGCGGCGACCTTGCCGGCATAGCCGATTGGCGCCGTACGATGGCCCCAACCGCTGATCCGGGCGAGCCGATCGAGCGGGATGCCGCGCTTGGCGGCATATTCGGCGGCGCGCTTGGGCGAAGCGAGGAAGATCACGGCAGCACCGTCGGTCACTTGCCCGCAATCCATTTTGCGCGTGCGCCCTTCGATGACCGGGTTCGCCTCGTCATCGTCGGTGAAAGCCTCGGGCGCAAAGCTATAGCTGCGCGTCTGCGCATTCGGATTGCGCCGCGCATTGGCGAAGTTGATCTCCGAAATCCGCATCAGATGCGCATAGTCGAGCCCGTAGCGCTGGTCGTATTCCTCGGCGAGGTCCGAAAAGGCGCGCGGCCATACAAAGGTCGCGTCCTGATATTCATGACCTTGCCAGATTGCGGCAGCGAGATGCTCTGCGGCGGTCTGCCCCGGCACGTTACGCATCTGCTCGATGCCGACGACGCAGGCGAGATCATAGCGTCCCGCTTCAATCTCGGCGGTCGCGGCGAGCACCGCGACGCTGCCCGACGCGCAAGCCGCTTCGTGGCGCGATGTCGGCAAGCCGTCGAGCGCGGGCTCAACCTGACCGAAGAAGCCACCGAGCAACCCCTGCCCCGCAAAAAGCTCGGCGGTGAAATTGCCGACATGGCCGGTGTCGATCTCATCGGGGTCGAGCGCGGTCGCCGCGAGGCCGCTGTGCAGCGCTTCGCCGAACGCATCGCTCAAATCCATCCCGCGCCGACTCCACACCGTCGCGAAATCGCTTTGCCATCCGCCCAGGATGTAGACCATTGACGTGCCCTCCCCATTTTTTCCCGCAGTGTCGCAAGTCGAGTGACCGCGCGCAAGGACCGATGCCCCCGATTTGGACACCGAATCTCGCTCCGCTTTGGTTGAGATTACGGACCAAATATGCCTAGAGTCGGACATGGCGAATCCGAAACTCGACATGCTGACGGAGCGCGAGCGCGCATGCCTGCGTCTCGTTGCCCGCGGACACTCCTCAAAGGAGATCGGGGGCGAGCTCGGAATTTCACACCACACTGTCGACCTTTACCTCAAGCGCGCCATCAAGGCATTGGAGGCAAACGACCGACGCGACGCCGCGCGCCAGCTTGAGAGCCACGAGTTATCGGGTAACCAAGGATTGGCTACCCAGCCACCGGAGCTTGCCGTACCCCCCGCCGCCGCCGTCATATCCTCTCCGATCCGGATGGAGTCGCCATCTGGGTTCGCGCTACCTTTCTTGCGCAACGGGAGAAGGCTAAATGACCTGACGTCGATTGAGCGGCTGGTATGGATCTTCGTGATCGCATTTATAATTTTGTTCGTACTCGCGAATTTCTTGAACGGCCTCAGCGCGATTCACCAACTCGCAGTTTAACACCGAGAATGTTTCAATCTTTGACTTTAGATCGCGGCCCCCGGTCGCGTGGAGGAAAGAATCATGACTTCTGCAAAGACCATCGCTGCCGTTCGTATTGCCCGGTCGCTGCCCCCGGCCGAACGCGCCATGAACGAAGCGGCTATCAAGATGCTGGCCATGGGCACTGCCGTGCTGACCGCCCGCGTGGACGGTACTTTTCATCCGCTGGAAGGCCAAGCGGCCGTCGATTATGTCGGCGATGCAACGGCCAAGGTTTTTGCGGCGATGAAAGATATCCAGAACGCGCACGCACAACTGCGCGCCGCGGCGATCCACCATCAAGTCCTCGGACAGGGCGACCTGTTCGACACGCCACCGCCTGCACTTCCGATGGGTGTCGAACGGGCGCCAGTACCGCTTGCTGCGGTCGCCTGATCGATCGTTCGCCCCATGGCTCAACGCTGCCGCGATCACGCTCGATGAGACCACTCATCTACCTTACACTTCTCGGTGTGTGCTGCCTCTACGCATTCGTGCGCGGCGGCACACCCGAGCGGTGGGGCGCGGCAGCGCTGATCGCGGCAGTCGCGATGACCGCGTTTGCGCCCACCTTTGGCGCCTATCGGTTCCAGCATATCGAATGGGGCGTGTTGGCGATCGATGCGGCGCTGATGGTCGTGATCGTAGCCATTGCGCTTCGTGCACAACGCTTTTGGCCAATGTGGATGGCAGCGATCCTCCTCGACACGGTGATAACCCATCTGCTCAAGTTTTCGGCGGAGCTGGTGCCATGGTCCTATGGAATCATGAGTGCGTCGTGGAGCTACCCCGTGCCGATCATCCTCGCGATCGGCACATGGCGACATCACATGCGCAAGCAGCGCTACGGCGATGATCCGGCTTGGAGCCGATAACGCATTTCCAAGGACAAGTTATGACCGAATTTCAAAAAATCCAGGGTACCCTGGCCGAAATTGAGGCACTCGAAGCCGTACTTGCCGATGCCCGGGCCCGTGTTCTTTCGCTGGACAAGCCCCGCGACATCGCCGCGCACGTCTATGCCGCGCGCCGTGCCCGCGACGCAAGTTTCGGCACCAATGCGATATTGTTCGGCGAACCCGCGTGGGACATATTGCTCGAGCTTTACTCGGCGCAGGAGAATGATCGCGAGACGTCGATCACCAGCGCCTGTTTCGCCGCGCAGGTGCCGAACACGACGGCGCTGCGCCATCTCGGCAATCTTGAGGCGCATGGCCTGATCGTGCGGCGGAACGACCCCGAAGACCGCCGACGCTCGGTCGTGCGCCTCAGCGACGCCACGACCGAGATCATGCAGGACTGGCTGACCCGCTACAGCACCCTGCCATAGCGGAAGCCGATCTCACTTCTTGCGCGGCTTGGTCCCGAGACCAATTTTGAGCGCGAGGCTGCGACGCTGCTTGGCATAGTTTGGTGCGACCATCGGATAATCCGCCGGCAGCTTCCATTTGGCGCGATAGTCGGCCGGGGTCATCTTATACGACGTCATCAGGTGACGCTTCAGCATCTTGAGCTTTTTGCCGTCCTCAAGACACACAATGTAATCGGGCTTGATCGACAAGCGGACCGGAACCGCCGGTTCTTGCGCGGTCTCTGGCGCTGCCTGTGGCGTGCCGAGTCCGGTGAGTGCCTCATGGACCGACTGGATCAACCGCGGAAGGTCCGAAACCGAGGTAATGTTGTTGCTGACATGCGCGGTAACGATGTCGGCGGTCAGCGATACATAGGTGTCGTCCGAAATAACAGCTGCACTCATCTGGCCATTTCCCCTGTTCAGAATTGACATAGTCAATCCATATTGATCCGATTCGGATCAATAGCAAGGGCAGACGTGCGGCGGGATGCACCGCTATGGGGCTATCGAGCGAAGTGTTGACTATTCTGCCTGGCGACGGCTTGAAATAGCGGCGGTTTAATCTGTGCGTCGCCGACAGCTATCGTTATTCGGCGACCGGCAGCCACACCCGACTGGCCTGTGCCCCACCGCGCATCAGCGTGACCGTGGCCGGTTTAAAGTCCGCTTTGGTCGCAAAGAAGATGTTCGGGACATAAGTCTGCGGGTTGCGGTCATAGAGCG
>JAIETY010000225.1 GCA_019744885.1 Sphingomonas sp. | reverse complement strand
GCTGGCGCTGCTTGTGCCCGGCGCGCTGATGGCCGGGGCGCTGGGGTCGCAATATCTGGGCGGGCTGTATCCGTGCGAGATGTGCCATTGGCAACGCTGGCCGCATTATACTGCAATTGCGATCGCGCTGCTGGCGTTTGTGGTCCCCAATCGCGGCACGGCCAAGACGCTCGTGGCGCTGGCGGCGCTGGCGATCCTGACCAGCGGCGCGATCGGTGTCTTTCACGCCGGCGTCGAATATCACTGGTGGCAGGGCGTTACGCCGTGCAGTTCGACGATGCAGGGGACGGGCGGCACGCCTGAGGAAATTCTCGCGCGGATCATGAACGCGCCGATCGTTCGCTGCGACGCGCCGCAATGGACCTTTTTCGGTATTTCGCTCGCTGGATTTAACGCGCTCTTCTCGCTGCTGGGCGGCGCCACCATATTGGCGCTGCTGGCACGAAGGAGCAGAGCATGAGCAAGTGGAAGCCCGGCGACGCGCGTCGGCGGACCGACGCAATGATCCGTGTCGATCAGGCGGGTGAATTTGGCGCGACGCGCATCTATGCCGGGCAACTCGCCGTCCTAGGCGACCACGGCGAAACCGCGCGGGCGGTGGCCGGCATGGCCGAACAGGAAGAGCGTCACCGCGCCTTTTTTGACAAGATGATGGCGACGCGCGGCGTGCGGCCAACCTTGCTCCAGCCGGTCTGGAATGTCGCAGGCTTCGCGCTCGGCGCAGTGACGGCGGCGCTCGGCCCCGAAGCCGCAATGGCCTGCACCGCCGCTGTCGAAACCGAAATCGACCGGCATTACAGCGAACAGCTCAAGGCGCTGGGCGACAGCGATCCAGAGTTATCGGACGCGATCGCCGATTTCCAGGCCGATGAGCTGGAGCACCGCGACGCTGCCTTTGCGGCTGGCGCCGAAAATGCCCCGGCCTATCCGCTGCTGAGCGGGATGATTCGCCTCGGATGTCGGGTGGCGATTGCAACTGCCAAGCGACTATAGCATTGATGTCCCGACCGAGGCGCAGGAGAGATGCGATGCTGAAGCCGATGACAACATTCGCAATCGCCGCGGCGATGGCACTGCCGGGGGTTGCTGCCGCACAGACCCAGCCGACCCCATCAACCCCGCCCCCCACGATCTACACGCCGAAAGCACCGACGGCGCCCGCACCCCGGCCCGAGCCGACCGCTGCGACGTCCGGATCGCGTGAGGCGCCGGTCAACGGCGTGCTGTTCCTCTACGGTGACCGTGGGAAATGCCCGACTGACGCCAATGGCAATGAAATCGTTGTTTGCATTCGCAAGTCAGCGAGCGAGCGGTTCCGCATTCCCAAGGAAATCCGGCCCGAATCGATCAAGCCCGAATATCAGAGCTGGGCCAACCGCTCCGAGAGCGTGTTGGAGACCGGCGCCACCGGTATCGGGAGCTGCGCACCGGTTGGCATCAGCAATAGCGGCTGCGTGGTCCAGCAGTTCCGCCGCGCGCGGAGCGAAAACAAAGCGCGCAAGGAAGCCGACGCAGCCAATACGCCACAATAAGGCTTGAGCTTGGGGGGCAAGGCAGCACTGGCGGGAACGACGGGCGCGGCGCGGCCCAAGCCGCTTGGCGCCGACAGGTTCGAGCGGGTGCTGGCAATCGGTGCGATCATCATGCTCGGCTTCGTGGTCGTCGCCATCCTGCGCGGGCAAGCATCGTGGCCGCGCGTGCCAATCACGCTGTGGATCCATCTTGCGACGATGATTACCGCCCTGGCGCTGACGCCGGTGATGCTGTTGCGCCGTCGGGGCGACCGGCCGCACCGGGTGCTCGGCACGATCTGGGTCGCGGCGATGCTGCTGACCGCGCTCGATACGTTGCTGCTCCGCCTCGTCAATCACGGCGGTTTCAGCATCATCCATCTTCTGTCGCTGTGGGTGCTGATTCAGGTGCCGCTGATCTGGTGGTCGGCGCGCAGCCACAACATTCGGCGCCATCGCAGCGCGGTCCGCGGGATGGTGTTCGGCGCGCTGCTGATCGCGGGGTTCTTCACTTTCCCGTTCAATCGCCTGCTGGGCCAGTGGCTGTTCGGCTGAGCGATGGGGTGGCTTGCCGATCGCCGATCCGTGCCATGGCTGCTATTCGCGCTGGTGTGGCAGTCGTGCGGCTGGTTCGGATCGTGGGAGTTCAACCCCAATAACTCGACGCGGCTGTTCGCAGCGATTTCGCTGGCAGAACAGGGTGATGCGACGATCGACGAGTTCGCCGCACTCACGATCGACAAGGCGCAATTCGGCCCCCACACCTATCTGGACAAGGCGCCGGGAATGACGCTGCTCGCGACGCCGATTGTCGCGGGCGCGTTCGTCGCGACGGGCGAGGGCGCGCGGCAGCTCGAAAAGCGGATCGAGGCGCCCGATCTGACACGCTATCTGCGGCTGCGGCTGCGGCTGGCGACGGTCTTCATCAGCGGGCTGCTGACGGCGCTGGCGGCGGTCGCGCTCTGGTCGCTAGCGCGCGGGCTGACCGGGAGCGATGATGCCGCGCTGTTCGCCGCGCTTGCCTATGCGCTCGGGACGCCGGTGTGGGGCTGGTCGACGACCTTGTTCGGCCATGCCCCGGTGGCCGCGCTCTGGATGATCGCGATATGGGCGGTTTGGCGAGGCACCCGGGGCCGTGCGTCTTCGCGCCATGCGTTGATCGCAGGGGCGGCGCTCGGCTGGGCCGTCGCGATCGAATATCAGGCCGTGCTCGGTGGCAGCGTGATCGGGCTGTGGGCGCTTTGGCGGCTGCGCGGTCAGATCGGCGCAGGGCGGGCGGCGGCTTGGGCGGTCGCGGGCGGCGCGACGGCGGGACTGGCGCTGATCGGCTACAACCTCCTCGCTTTCGGGACACTGTTCCGGCTCGGCTATCAAGGCGTGGTCGGGTTTGACGGGATGCAGCAGGGCCTGTTCGGGCTGACGACCCCCAAGCTCGACGTGCTGATGGAAATCCTGTTCGGGCTGCGGCGCGGGCTGTTCTGGGTGGCGCCGGTGCTGGTGCTGGCGCCGGTCGGCCTGCTGCGGCTCGCGCGGATCGATCGGACGATGGCGTTGATGCTGACGGCCGTGATCGCCGTCGTGTTGCTGGTGAATGCGAGCTATTTCTATTGGGACGGCGGCTTTTCGACCGGCCCGCGCCATTCGGTGCCCGCAATTCCGATGCTGGCGCTCGCGCTCGCGCCGCTGTGGGCGGGGCTTGAGCGCGCCCGCGCCCGGATCGCGGCGGTGGTGCTGGTGACGCTCTCGATCGCGATCAACCTGGCGATTGCGGCGACCGAGATCGTCGCGCCCGAAAGCTACCGCTTCCCGCTCTGGCGCCCGATCCTTGCTGAGGATTGGCCGCGCGGCCTGTTCCGCGATGTGCCGGGCGAATTCTGGGGCTGGTCGCATTGGACCGGGTTGACGGCGTATCTGCTGCTTGCAGGCGTGCTGGCAGCGGCTCTGGCCGAAGCGAGGCGCGCGCAATTGGTCGACGCGCGAGTTTGAGCTTCACTTTGCAACCGCAATCGCGCATGCGCCGCGCCCATGGTCGAGAAAATTCTGGCGGTATTGGCGGGCTTCACCATCTGGGTGATCAGTTCGGGCGGTTACATCGGCATTGCGGTGCTGATGGCGATCGAAAGCGCGTGCATCCCGCTCCCGTCCGAGATCATCATGCCGTTCGCGGGTTACCTCGTGTACAAGGGCCAGATGAACCTGTTCCTCGCCGCAACCGCAGGAGCAATCGGGTGCAATCTCGGGTCGATCATCGCCTATGAAGTCGGCAAGCGCGGCGGGCGGCCGCTGTTGCTGCGCTATGGCAAATGGCTGCTGATCGGCGAAGGCGAGATCGACGCCGCCGACCGTTTCTTTGCTCGCTTCGGCAATATGGCGGTGCTGATCGGGCGGCTGCTCCCTGCGATCCGATCGTTCATCGCCTTTCCGGCGGGCGTCGCGCGGATGCCGCTGGTGCCGTTCCATATCTATACTTTTGTGGGATCATGGCCATGGTGCTTTGGCCTCGCGTGGCTCGGCATGGTGCTCGGCGAGAAATGGGACAGCGATCCGCGCGTGAAAGCGGCGTTCCATTCGGCGGATGCGCTGATCGGCGTCCTGCTGGTGGCGGGCGTGGTGTGGTTCGTCTGGCACCGGCTGCGCGGGGCGAAGCGGGCTTAGCTTCCCGTATTCTCCAGAATCATAATCTCCCCCGTTCGTTTCGAGCGAAGTCGAGAAGCGGGCCACAAGCGATTCGCCCGAAACCCGTGTCTCGACTTCGCTCGACACTAACGGGGAAGGGTGGGGGCTCAGGCGTGAGTCAACCGCGCCGCCGCCGCTTGCGTCCGCGCATCGCGGCCCGGTGCCCCTTTCGCCGCCAGTGCCTGATAGCGCGCGAGGGTGTCCGCATCCGCGCGCTCGGGCGAGCCGCTGTCGAAGGGCGGGGCGGGATCATATTCGAGGCTCAATTGCACCAGTCGCGCATGCGCTTCGCCCCGGATTGCGGCGGTGAGCGCGAGCGCAAAGTCAATCCCCGCCGTCACCCCGCCGCCCGTCACGCGGTTGCGATCGAACACCACGCGCTCGTGCACCGGGATTGCGCCGAAGCTTGCGAGATGGTGGTGCTGCGCCCAGTGGCTGGTCGCGCGATAGCCTTTCAGCAACCCCGCCGCGCCGAGGATCAGCGAGCCGGTGCACACGCTCGTCACCCAGGTCGCGCCTGCCGCCGCGCGCTGCACCCAGGCAAGCGTCGCGGCATCGTCGATCGCGTCGTTGACGCCGAACCCGCCGGGGACGCAGAGGATGTCGGGCTGAGCCGCATCGGTAAAGGTCGTCGTCGGCAGCAACGAAAAGCCCGCGTCGCTCGGCACGGGATCGCGCGTCTTCGCCACCAGATCGACCGTCGCCTTGCCGAGTCGCGACAGGACCTGAGCGGGGCCGGTCAGGTCGAGCTGGGTCACTTGCGGGAACAGCAGAAACGCAACGCGGATCGGGCTGATGTCAGTCATGGCGGGGCTCCATCGGTCGGTGGGATGCCCAGGCGATGCGGCGGATCAAGGCCGCGCTCCCCGGTGGTGCTCCACCTTATCGCCAGTCGCGCGGCGCTGGTTAAGTTACCCGAATGCCCGATGTTAGGGAAGCGCCCTCAAACCGTTTGCCCTGAGCTTGTCGAAGGGCCGTTCTTCTTTTGGGAAGACGTCGAAAACGAAAGACGGTGCTTCGACAAGCTCAGCACGAACGGCGTTAGCGGAGGTGAATAGACGCACGTTACCAGAAGCGGCTGCCCGGAACGCCCTTGAACGGTCCCGCCAGATCAGGGGTGATCCAGCCGCCGTAAAAGCCGCCGGGCTGCGGCGTCACTTGCTCGCCATCGACCAGCACTTCGTCGAAGGGCGCCGCGTAGAAAGCGATATGGTCGCGCAGCAGCGCGAACCCCGGCGTGGGGTTGGGGTAGAACCAGCCGACGCCTGCCAGCACATCGTCGCCAACGACGACATCGACATAGCGGGCATGGCCCTTCCATTCGCAAAAGCTAGTTCCCGATGCCGCGCGCAACAGCGTGGAATCGACATCGGCGGGCGGGAAATAATAGGTCGGCGGGTGGCTGGTTTCGAGCGTGCGGATCGCGCGGCGCGTTTCGGCGAGCGTCACCCCGCCGTGGCGGATCAGCAAATGTCGGCCCGTGCGTTCGGCGCGCGGCGGACGGGGGTAATCCCACACGCTTTCCTGCCCCGGCCCGACGGGATCGCGCCGCACGCTCATCGCGCGAGCCGCTGCAGGGCGGGGCGCACCACCAGAAAACGCCGGTAGAGCCATTCGAGCGCGCCGAGCACCCTGCGATTGTGTGCTGCCAGCCCCAGCGGGCGCAGCAGCGGAATCGCGCGCCACATTGCGGCAAAGGCCGGAGCGCCCGACAGCATCACGCCATCCTCGCGCGCATGAAAGCGGGCCAGCAGCGTGGCGCGATCGATCGGGCACGACCCGTCTCCAGCGACATCGACGAACTCGATGCGCCCGCGCCGGTCGAGCCGCCGCATCAGCGCGATTTCGCGCGTGCACAGCGGGCATCCGCCATCGAACCAGACCGTCAGCTGCGTCATGCGCGTGCTATGGGGGCAGTGCGCGGGGCTTGTCACCACCTTCGGCCCGAAATCCCGTATTGTCCTGGGTCGTCGCCACCCCACATTCGCGGGGCCGCTTCAAAAGGAAAACAACTTGGCCATTGATCGCACCAAAAGTCCGGGCCTGCGCGTGCCGAGCGGGCGGCTGTCGCGGCTAGCGCGCTTCGGCGGCCTCGCGACCAATATCGCGGGTGGCATGATGCTCGACGGCGCCCGCCAGCTAGCCTCAGGCAAGCGCCCGTCGGTCAGCGATTTGCTGCTCACCCCGGCCAATGCGCTGAAGGTCACGCATCAGCTCGCGCAACTGCGCGGCGCGGCGATGAAGCTCGGCCAGCTCGTGTCGATGGACGCGGGCGAAATGCTGCCGCCTGAGCTTGCCGAGATTCTCGCGCGGCTGCGCTCAGATGCGCAGCACATGCCCGATGGTCAGTTGCAGGCGGTGCTCAACCAGCGCTGGGGGCGCGACTGGCGGGTGAAATTCCAGTCCTTCGCGCCGCGCCCCTTTGCCGCCGCCTCGATCGGCCAGGTCCACCGTGCCCGGACCCGCGACGGGCGCGATCTGGCGGTGAAGATCCAGTACCCCGGCGTCGCGCGCAGCATCGACAGCGATGTCGACAATGTCGCGACCCTGCTGCAGATGTCGAATCTGCTGCCCAAGACGCTCGACATCGCGCCGCTGCTGGTCGAGGCCAAGCGGCAGTTGCACGAGGAAGCCGATTACGCGCGCGAGGGGGCATATCTCGTCAAATTCACCGAGCTGCTTGCCGACGCACCCGAGTATCGCGTCCCCAAATTCCATCCCGACCTGAGCGGGCCGGAAATTCTGGCGATGAGCTATGTCGAAGGGATGCCGGTCGAATCGCTCGCCCGCGCGAGCCAGGAAGAGCGCGACCGGGTGATGCTGCTGCTCAGCACGCTCACCTTGCGCGAATTGTTCGAATTCCGGCTGATGCAGACCGACCCGAACTTCGCGAACTATCGCTATGATCGCGCCAAGGGGCAGTTGGTGCTGCTCGATTTCGGTGCGACGCGGGCGTTTCCCGAGCAAGTTGTCGCGGGTTATCGTCGCCTGTTCGAAGCGGCGCTCGCCGATGACGCGGATGCGGCGCGCGACGCCATGATCGGCCTCGGGCTATTTTCGCCGCGCGCGGTCGAGCGGCACCGCAAGTCGATCGACGCGATCATCGAGCATGGCTTGGAGCTGTTCCGCCGCGAAGGCATTTTCGACTTCGGCAATGTCGCCGCCGCCAATGCGATGCGCGACGAAGGGCTCGATATCGCTGCCGACCGCGCCAATTGGCACATCCCGCCGGTCGATGCGCTGTTCCTGCAACGCAAGATCGCGGGCGTGTATCTGCTGGCGACGCGACTCAAGGCGCGGGTCGATGTCCGCGCGCTGATCGAAGCGCAGCTTGCTCAGCCGGTGAAGGCAGACCCCATCGACCAGCCGAGCGCGGGCGCCTTGGCTTCGTAAGCCGCAATCGCCGGATCGTCGCGCAAGGTAATCGCGATCTCGTCGAGCCCTTCGATCAGGCACTGCCGCCGGAACGGATCGAGCGCGAAGTCGAACGACAGATTGCCGCGTTTGACCGTCATCGACTCGAGGTCGATCATGATTTCAGAGTCGGGCGCGCCGATCATCAACTGATCGATCGCCGCCTGCGGCAATTCGACCGCGACGAGGCCGTTTTTGAAGGCATTCCCGGCAAAAATGTCCGAATAGCCCGGCGCGATCACGGCGCGAATGCCGCGATCCATCATCGCCCAGACGGCATGCTCGCGGCTCGATCCGCAGCCGAAATTGGCGCCCGCGATCAGGATCGGCGCCCCGGCATAGGCCGGATCGTCGAGCACCGACCCCGCCGCGCGCAACCCTTCGAACGCATATTGGCCAAGGCCCGTGCGCACCGTCGTTTTCAGATGATCGGCAGCGATGATCATGTCGGTGTCGACATTGGCGAGGCCGAGCGGGCAAGCGCGGCCGGTGATGCGCGTGACGCCGCTCATGCCATCAACTCGCGGACGTCGGTCAGCCGCCCGGTCACAGCCGCAGCCGCAGCCATCGCGGGCGAGACGAGGTGGGTGCGCGCCCCCGGTCCCTGCCGCCCCATGAAATTGCGGTTGGAGGTCGAGGCGCAGCGCTCGCCCGGCGGCACGCGATCGGGGTTCATCGATAGGCACATCGAACAGCCGGGCTCGCGCCATTCGAAGCCCGCGTCGGTGAAGATACGGTCGAGCCCCTCGGCCTCGGCCTGGCGCTTGACCAGCCCTGAGCCGGGGACGACCAGCGCTTGCTTGATGCCCGCATGGACATGCCGCGTGCCGACCACGGCAGCGGCGGCGCGCAGATCCTCGATCCGGCTGTTGGTGCAACTGCCGATGAAGACATGCTCGATCGCGACATCGGCCATCCGCGTGCC
>JAIETY010000070.1 GCA_019744885.1 Sphingomonas sp. | reverse complement strand
GTATAGCCCTGCCGCGCCAGCGCGCGTTCGGCGACCGCGCGGACCATATCCTCATCCTCGACGAGCAGGATCGTCCCCGATCCCCAGAGTTCGGCGGGCTTGGCTTTCGCTTTCGGTGCGCTGGGCCGCGCGGCGGCTTCGGTGCGGTGGACAGGCAGGTAAATGCTGAACACCGCGCCCTTGCCAGGGGCGCTATCGGGGAAAATATAGCCGCCCGATTGCTTGACGATGCCATAGACCGTTGAGAGCCCGAGGCCAGTGCCCTTCCCCACATCCTTGGTGGTGAAAAAGGGCTCGAAAATTTTTGGCAGGATATCGGCGGGGATGCCCATGCCCGTGTCGGACACGCGGAGCGCGGTGTAATCGGCAACCGGCATCGTCTCCGCCGACAGCTTATGCGCCAGCGCGATCTGCGCCACATCGGCGGCGGCGACCGCAAGCGTTTCAATCGTCAACGTGCCGCCGCCCTGCGGGTTCTTGGTGAGCATCGCGTCGCGGGCATTGACGGCGAGGTTCATCACGACTTGTTCGAGCTGCCCCGGATCGGCGCGGACCGGGCCGAGATTACGGCCATGTTTGACGACCAATGTCACCGTTTCGCCGAGCAGCCGCTTCAATAGGTTCGACACTTCCGAAATCACGTCGGGCAATTGCAGGATTTGCGGGCGGAGTGTCTGCTGGCGCGAGAAGGCGAGCAATTGCCGGGTGAGGCTGGCGGCGCGGTTTGAATTGAGGCGGATCTGCTGAATGTCGTCATAATCGCCGTCGCCGGGGGCGTGGCGCATCAGCATCAGGTCGCAGTGGCCGATGATCGCGGTCAGGATATTGTTGAAATCATGCGCGACGCCGCCGGCGAGTTGGCCGACCGCCTGCATCTTGGTCGCCTGCGCCACTTCGCGCTTCAACCGGCTTTCCTCGCCATTGTCTTTGAGGCTGAGCAGCACCGCGGCATCGCCGAAGCCGCGCGCGCCCGCGATCGACAGGATCACCGGCTCGTCGGGGCGGTCGTGCAGCCGCACCGCGAGGTCGCTTGCCTGCGCGCCGCCGCCGGTGAAGCGCCGCACGGCATCGGCAACGGCGGCCTTGTCCTCACGTACGACAAGGTCGCCGGGATAGACCGGGACGGTGAGCGGATTAATCCGCGCCGCGCGGTGGAACGCGGCGTTCATCTCGATAAAGCGCCCGTCGCGCGCCACCAGCGCAATCGCGGCGGGAATCAGCGCGACGAGGCTCTTCACATAATCGGCGCTCGACGCGTCGATCGCGGGGACCAGCGGGGCATCATCATCGATCAGCGCGACGAGAATGGGCGCCGCATCGCCATCCAGAAAGGGGATCTGCATGACGCGCAACGGGGTGCCGCCGCGCCCCTCGCGCTCGAAACGGACCACGCCGTCGCTGTCGTTGGTCAGGAAGCGGCCGAAGTCGCGCCCGGCGACAGCGCCTTCCTCATGCCCCATCGCGCGCAGCCGGAACACGCGGTTGGCGGCCTTGATCTGCCCGTCAGTGTCGACCAGGCACAGCATCAGCCCCGCACCCGCGACGCGGTTGCCGATTGGCCCCGCGATCATCGCTTCGGCGCGCGCGGCGACGTCCATCCCGGCGGCGCCGCGAAAGCGCCAGACGAGCATGTCATCGGCATGGCCCGCGCGGGTGATCGACGCGGCGATCGGGCCGGCCGATGTCGTAAGCCGCGCCACCTCGCCCGTCCCGTCGCGCCACGCCGCGCGTCCGGCAGCGGCAAGTGCGGCGATACCCGGCTCGCCGATCGGCAGATTGGGGGGCGTGGGATAGCCGTCGAACTGCGCGCGATAGGCCTGGTTGGCGCAGACGAGCCGCCCGCCGCGATCGGTGACCGCGACCGCATCGCTCGATGCATCGGCGAGCAGATGCGCGATCGACCAGTCAAGGTCGGGCTCGGCGGCTTCGGCGGCGGGCTGCAACATCCGCGCCGCGATCGCGATGCCGCCCAGCACCACGGCGCTCGCGAGAAATCCTGCGGCGACGGTGATATTGCCGATCGCAAACAATACGATCAGCGCCGCCGCCAGCCCTGCCCCGCCCGCCACCAGCGCGGCGGCGCGGCGGGGGCGGGCATGGAGATCAGGGATAAGCGACAGGCTGGCCATCACGCCGTCATGACTGCCCCGGGCCGCGCGTCAAGACCCCGGCGCGCACAAGCTGCTGCACCGCAGTGGAAAAGCGCTTACCAGATGCGCACGCGCGCTTCGGGGGCGAGATACATCTTCTGCCCGGGCTTGGCTTTGAACGCCGCATACCAGGCATCAATGTTGCGCACGGTCCACACGCGCTGCTCAGCGGGCGAATGCGGATCGGTCAACAACCGGTTGCGCAGATCATTGTCGCGGTGGCGCCGCTGCCAGACTTGCGCATAGCCGAGGTAGAAGCGTTGATCGCCGGTGAAGCCGTTGATCACGCGGGCGGGCTTGCCGCCGAGCGACTTGTGATAGGCGTCGAGCGAGGCGGCGAGCCCGGCCAGATCGGCGGTATTCTCCCCCAGGGTGAGCGCGCCCTTCACATGGAAGCCGGGCAGCGGTTCATAAGCGTCGTACTGCGCGACAAGCTGGTCGGTGCGCTTCTTGAACGCGGCGACATCGGCGGGGGTCCACCAGGTCGCGAGCCGACCCTTGGGGTCGAACTTCGATCCCTGATCATCGAAATGGTGGCTGATCTCGTGGCCGATCACCGCGCCGATGCCGCCATAGTTGACCGCCGGATCGGCCTTGGGATCGAAGAAGGGCGGCTGGAGGATCGCTGCAGGGAAAGTAATCGCGACGAGCGTCGGGTTCGCCTGCGCGTTCACCGTCATCGGGGCGAGGCCCCATTCCCAGCGATAGACGGGCTTGCCGAGCTTGTTGATGTTATAGTTGTGCGCCCATTGGTTGGCGCGCAGCTGGTTGCCGAACGCGTCACCGGCCTTCATCTCGAGCGCCGAATAATCGCGCCACTGCGACGGATAGCCGATGCGCGGCGTGAAATTGGCGAGCTTCACACGCGCCGCCGCCTTGGTTTCGGGGGACATCCAATCGAGCTTGTCGATCCGCGCGCTCATCGCGGAGAGGATGTTCTTGACGAGCGTATCGGCCGCTGCCTTGGTCGCGGGCGGGAAATATTTGGCGACGTAGATTTTGGAGACTTCATCGGTCACCGCCGCCGAGGTCCAGTTGACGGCGCGCTTCCACCGCAATTGCTGTTCGGGGGTGCCGCGCAATTCGGTACCGAAGAAGGCGAAATTCTCCTTGTCGAAGGCGCTTGGCAAGACGCCTGCAAATTCGTCGAGCGAGCGGATCAGCAACTGGTCCTTGAGCACGTCGATCGGGGCGTCGGCGATCACCTTGGCGATGCCGGCAACCGCGCTTGGCTGGCCGACGACGACGGTGCCGGTGGAGGTGCCGACGCCCTTGAAATAGGTCGCGAAGTCAAAGCCCGGTGCCATCTCGACAAGCTGGGCGACGGTCATCTTGTTATAGGTCTTGTCGGCGTCGCGGCTCTGGACGTTGGTCCAGTGCGCTTGCGCGATCTGGCTTTCGAGCTCGACGACGGCCTTTGCGCGCGCTTCGACATTGGCTTCGCCCGCGAGGCCGAACATGCGCGCGATATGCCCCTGATAGGCGGCCTTGGTCGCTTGCAGCTTGGCATCGGTGCTGAGGTAATAGTCGCGGTTCGGCATACCGAGGCCCGACTGGCGCACGCTGACGGTGTAGCTGTCGGGGTTCTTGGCGTCGGTCGACACGCCCGTGCCGAACGGGACCGCGACGCCGTTCCGGTCGGCTTCGATCGCCAGCGCGAGGTAATCGGCCTTCGACGACGCCGCCTTGATCCGCGCGAGCCACGGCTGGATCGGCGCGAGCCCCTTGGCCTCGATCGTCGCGGTGTCGAGATAGGCGGCATAGGCATTGCCGATCTTCGACGTCGGGTTCTTGGCCGCAGTTTCGAGCAACCCGCGCGTGCGCATCTGCGACAGGTCGGCCAGCGTGTCGAACGCGCCGAAGCTGGGCTTGTCGTTCGGGATTTCGGTGCGCTTCACCCAGCCACCATCGGCGAAACTGAAGAAGTTATCGCCGGCCGCGACCGTGCGGTCCATGCCGGTTTCGTCGAAGCCGAAGCTGCCGATTGTCGGCTTGGACGCCGCTGGCTTGCCGGGGGCAGCGAACGCCATCCCGGCAACGATTCCAGCGATGGCGACGCCCGAAGCGATCGTGGCGATAGTCTGGCGGTGCATCTTCTTCTCCCTGATTTTTTTGGGCGCTCGGCGCCCCGAATGGAGGAAGGGGCGACACCCCCCGGCGCCGCCCCTTCCCGTCCAACGGTTTACCAGATGCGGACCCGAGCCGCTGGCGCGAGATATTGCTTCTGACCCGGCTTGGCGCCGAAGGCGGCGTACCACGGATCGAGATTGCGCACCGTCGCGGTGCGATATTCGCCGGGCGAATGCGGATCGCTCAGCAACTGCGAGCGCAGCGCCTGCTCCTTGTACTTGGTGCGCCACACCTGCGCCCAGCCGAGGTAGAAGCGCTGGTCGCCGGTCATCCCGTCGATCACCGGCGCGGGCTTGCCACCAAGCGACTTGTGATAGGCATCGATCGCCACCGACAGCCCGGCAAGATCGGCGATATTCTCACCCAAGGTCAGCCCGCCCTGCACTTTCTGGCCCGGCAGCGGCTCATAGGCATCATATTGCTTGACGAGCTGCGCGGTCAGCTTGTCGAAGGCGTCGATGTCGGCCTTGGTCCACCACTCGGCCAGCTTCCCGGTGGGATCATATTTGCGACCCTGATCGTCGAAATGGTGGCTGATTTCGTGGCCGATGACCGCGCCGATACCGCCATAATTGACCGCCGGATCGGCCTTGGCATCGAAGAACGGCGGCTGCAGGATCGCGGCGGGGAAGACGATCTCGTTCATCACCGGATTGGCGTAAGCGTTGATCGTCATCGGCGTCATGAACCATTCGGTGCGGTCGATCGGCTTGCCGAGCTTGGCAATGCCGCGTGCATATTCGAACGCATTGGCGCGCGCGATGTTACCGACCAGATCGCCGCGCGTGATTTCCAGCGCCGTATAATCGCGCCAACGGCTGGGGTAGCCGATCTTGGGCGTGAACGATGCGAGCTTGGTCCGCGCCTTGACCTTGGTCTCGGGGCTCATCCAGCTGAGCTTGTCGATGCGCGCGCCCATCGCCGCGATCACATTCTTGACCAGCGTGTCCGCTGCTGCCTTGGTCGCGGGCGGAAAATAGCGCGCGACATATTCCTTACCGATTTCCTCGCCGAGCGCACCCGACGTGGCCGCGACAGCGCGCTTCCAGCGATCACGCTGCACCGCCTGACCCGAAAGGATCGGGCCATAGAAGCTGAAATTGGCGTCATCGATCGGCTTGGCGAGATAGCCTGCAAAGCTGCGCACGACGCGCAGCTTGGCATAATCGCGCAGCACGTCGATCGGGGTGTCGGCAAAGGCCTTGGCTTCACCCGTAATCGCACTCGGCTGGGCGACGACAAAGTTCTGCTCGCTTTCGATACCCAGCGCGGTGCGGATCGCGCCCCATGGCATGCCCGGTGCCTTGGCATCGAAATCGCCCGCCGACCATTTGTTATAAGTCTTGTCGGAATCGCGCGATTCGATCGCGGTCCAATGCGCGGTCGCGAGCGACTTTTCGAATTCGAAAACTGCCTTCGCACGCGCCTCGGCATTGGCGCCCTCGCCGATCAAACCGAGCATCTTGGCGATATTCGCCTGATAGGCCGTGCGGACCGCGTCGAGCTTGGGATCGGCCTTCACATAATAATCGCGGTTAGGCATCGCGATGCCGCCTTGGCCGATGTTGACGATATAGGCGTCGGGCGCCTTTTCGTCCTGGTTGACAAAGAAGCTGATCAGCCCGCCGACGCCCTGACGCTGGAGCTTGGCCATTTCGGTCGCGAGCGCGGTCTTGTCGGTCGCCCCGTTCAGCGCGGCGAGCCACGGCTGGATCGGGGTAATGCCCTTCGCGTCGATCGCGGCCTGATCCATGTAGCTCGCGTAGAAATCGCCGATCTTGCTGCCCGGCTTGGCAGCGGCTTCGTCAAGGATCGCCTTCGTCTGGGCAAGGCTGCGATCCTGCAGCACGTTGAACATGCCGTAAGCGGCGCGGTCGGCCGGGATTTCGGTCTTGGTCAGCCAGCCGCCACCGGCGAAGCGGAAGAAGTCGTCACCCGGCTTGACGCTTGCATCCATGCCCGCTGCGTCAAAGCCATAGCTGCCAATCTCGGGCTTGGCCGCTTTCGCCTTGGCGGGCGGCGCGGCAGGCGCAGGCGCCCCCGATTTGGCAACGGCAATGCCGGCAATCGCGGCAGTGGCGAGCAAGGTCGTAACGATCAGCGAGGGACGCATGGAATATCCTTTGCGCGTTAGGGAAGGCACGCGCCGTGTCATAACCAAACGTGTCGGGGCGTCAAATCGGTATCGCAGGTAACCATCGGCGCGGGATACGGTCGTTCGACCAGGTGCGTCAGCCGCGGTCGCGCATGATCCGGGCAGCGTCGCGCTTCCAGTCGCGTTCCTTGATCGCGTCGCGCTTGTCATGCGCCTGCTTGCCCTTGGCAAGCGCGAGTTCGACCTTCGCGCGGCCCCGCCCATTGAAGAAAATGGAGAGCGGCACCAAAGTCATCCCCTGCCGCGCGACCGCGCCGTGCAGCTTGTTGATCTCGCGTTCGTGCAGCAGCAATTTGCGCGCGCGCTTGGGCTCGTGGTTGTAGCGATTGCCGTGGCTGAATTCGGGGATGTTCGAATTGATCAGCCACACTTGCCCGTCGCTGACCTCGGCATAGCTTTCGGCGATCGAGCCTTCGCCAAAGCGCAGCGATTTCACTTCGGTGCCGGTCAACGCAATGCCGGCTTCATACACGGTTTCGATCGCATAGTCGTAGCGCGCGCGCCGGTTCTCGGCGACGGTCTTCTTCTTGTCGAACACAGGCGGCTTGGGACGCGGCATAAGGGAGTGGCATGTAGGGAGGGTGAGCGCGGAAGGGAAGCGGCGATCCGGCCCCCTCCACCACGCTTTCGGCGCGGTCCCCCTCCCCCGCTAAAGCGAGGGAGGATTTTCTTATTCCTCCCTCGGAGCATCACTCCGGGGGAGGGGGACCGCGCCCGCAGGGCGTGGTGGAGGGGGCTGGAGGCTCGCGAGGATCAGGCGGATGACCGCGTCGAGGTCCGTCAGCACTGCTTTGGCCGGTATCCGGAGCACCCGCACCCCCTGCCCCTCAAGCCAAGCGTCCCGCTCAGCATCCCGCATCGGCCGATCGCCATAATCATGCGCCTCGCCGTCGATCTCGATCGCGAGCCTTTGCGGCGCGCAATAGAAGTCCAAGTCATACGGACCCGCCGGATGCTGGCGGCGGAAACGGTGGCCGCCCGGCGACTGGCGGAGTTGTTGCCAGAGCAGGACTTCGGGCAGCGACATTTTACGACGGAGACGGCGCGCCCTGCGTTTCGACTGGTCGTCGCCCTTCAGCCGCATGGCCCCCTCCACCACGCCTGCGGCGCGGTCCCCCTCCCCCGCTAAAGCGAGGGAGGAATTGGATCAATCCTTGGACGGAGCAAGCCATACGTCGCGGTGGCGCACTGCTCAATCCTCCCTCGGAGCATCGCTCCGGGGGAGGGGGACCGCGCCCGCAGGGCGTGGTGGAGGGGGCTGGAGGCTGGCGAACCGCATTGCCGCCTCCACCAGCCTTCGGCTGATCCCCCTCCCCCGCGTTGCGGGGGAGGATTTAGGTCAGCCCCGCTCGCGCCAGCGCTGCATCCACCGCGCGCTGGCTCGCATCGCTTGGCCAAGTCATCGGCAGGCGCAGTGCGCTCAGGAAACCGGGGCGCACCCGGCTCATCGCGTATTTGACTGGGCCTGGCGAAGCATCGGTGAACATCGCCAGATGCAGCGGGAACAGCAGGTCGTGGAGGCGCAGTGCCTCGGCACGGTCGCCTGCCGCCCACGCCTTCTGGAAATCGGCGCAGAGGCGCGGGGCGACATTGGCGGTCACCGAAATCGTCCCCACCCCGCCCACTGCGTTGAACGCAAGCGCGGTCTCGTCATTGCCCGAGAGCTGGATAAAGCCCTCCCCACACGCCAGCCGTTGCTGCGTCACGCGGCCGAGATTGCCGGTCGCATCCTTGACCGCGACGAAGCTCGCCGGAAACGCCTGCACCAGCCGCGCCATTGTCTCGACCGCAATGTCGGTGACGGTGCGACCCGGCACATTGTAGAGCATGATCGGCAAGTCGCAGCTTTCCGCCACTGCCTTGAAATGCTGGAAAATGCCTTCCTGCGACGGGCGGTTGTAATAGGGCGGGACCATCAGCGCGGCATCGGCGCCCGCCGCCTTGGCAGCCGCGATGTTCTGGATCGCGACGCGCGTGTCGTTCGACCCCGCGCCCGCGATGACGGGAACGCGCCCCGCCGCCTGATCGACGCAGACGCGGACGACGCCGAAATGCTCGTCGGCGGACATGGTCGCGGCCTCGCCGGTGGTGCCGCAGGGGACGAGCCCACTCGATCCTTCGGCGATCTGCCACTCGATCAGATCGCGATAGGCAGCCTCGTCAAAGCTGCCGTCGGCGGCAAAGGGCGTGACGAGCGCGGGAATGGAACCGGAAAACATGGGATAAAGCGCTCCGCTGGGTCGGTGAACTGTCGCACATGCTCGGAACCGGGACAGTTTGTTAGGCGACAGATAAGAT
>JAIETY010000009.1 GCA_019744885.1 Sphingomonas sp. | reverse complement strand
GTCGCGGTGATCCGGGCGACGGTCTGACCGGGTTCAGGCGGCAGCGTCGCGCAGATCGTTGAGGCGCACGAGGCGAATGCCGCGTGCGCCTTCGCGCGCGATGATGCCATCGGCTTCGAGTGCGGTGAGCTGGCGGCTGACCGTTTCGATCGTCAGGCCGAGCAACGTCGCGATTTCGCCGCGCGTCAGCGGCAGATCGAGCAGCAGGCCGTCGGCCGGGGCTCCCTCGCAGCTCCCTTGCGCGAAGATCAGCAACAGGCCGGCCAGTCGCGCCCGGGCGTCGCGCCGCCCGATGAGGTCGATCAGGTCATGCGCGCTGGCGAGCTGTTCGCTGGTGGCGCGCAGCACGCGCTGCATGAAGCCGGGGTGGTGGCCCATCTCACGCTCGATCAGCTCGCGCGGGAACAGGCAGAGCTCGCAATCGGTGATCGCGGTCGCGCTGCTGTCAATCTCGGTTGCAAACAACCGGGCGAGGAATCCGGCCGGATGGAGCAGGGCGACGGTGCGTTCGGTGCCATTAGCGTCGAAGCGCGATAGCTTGAGCACGCCGCTGACGAGCGTGGCGCACGCGATCGACTCATCGCCCGCCGCGAACACCGTTTCCCCGCGCCGATAGCGTTTGCGGCGTCCGAGCCGGGCCAGGTCGCGCCGCTCGGCATCGCCAAGCCCCGCGCACACGGCGATATCGCGGACCGGGCAGTCGTCGCAGCCGAGCGGATCATGGGCCATCAGGCGCCCACCGTCTCCAGCAGCCCTTCGAACAGCCGCCGTCCGTCGTCGCCGCCATGCGCGGCTTCGATCCGGCGTTCGGGGTGCGGCATCATGCCGAGCACGTTGCCGCTGGCGTTGAGCACGCCTGCGATTGCGCGCGCCGAGCCATTCACGGCTTCGGCATAGCGAAAGGCAACGCGGCCGTCGCTTTCGAGCCGGTCGAGCGTTTCCGCATCGGCGGTATAATTGCCGTCGTGGTGGGCGACGGGCACGATGATCGGCTCGCCCGCGCTATAGCGGCTGGTGAAGGCGCTTTGGGCATTGTCGACGGTCAGCGCGACATCGCGGCACACGAAATCAAGGCCTTCGTTGCGCATCAGCGCGCCTGGGAGCAGGCCGATTTCGGTCAGCACCTGAAAGCCGTTGCACACGCCAAGGACCGGCACGCCAGCCTCCGCCGCCGCGACGATCGCGGGGATGATCGCCGAGCGCGCGGCAATCGCGCCGCAGCGCAGATAATCGCCGTAAGAGAAGCCGCCGGGGAGTGCGATCAGGCCGATATTGTCGGGCAGGGCGCTATCACCGTGCCACACCATCGCGGGCTTGGTGCCCGTCACGGCTTCAAGCGCTACCGCCATGTCGCGGTCGCAGTTGGAGCCGGGAAAGACGATGACGGCGGTTTTCATGCGCGCTCGATCCGATAATTTTCGATCACGGTATTGGCGAGCAGCTTGCGACACATCTCGTCGATCGCGGCGTCGCTGGTGTCGTCGGCGACGTCGATCTCGAACAGTTTGCCGGCGCGCACATCGTTGATCCCGGCAAAGCCCAGACCATCGAGCGCCTTGTGGATCGCGCGGCCTTGCGGGTCGAGCACGCCGGGCTTGAGTGTCACCACGATCCGCAATTTCATGGATTACTCCTTGTTAACTGACGTCTGCTATGCCGGGGCGTTCGGTTCACCGCAACCTTCATCACTTGTTTACATCTGGGGCACAGATTCACGGCTGGGTGTCGCCGCGTCGCGATGCCGTGTCGTCAACAAGGGGTGAGTAAGATGGCCGGGTTGGCAATGGTGATGTTCATCGCGCTCTTCGCCTTTGGCGGAGAATATTTCGGCTGGGGTGACCATGGCGGGCAGATCCAGCTCGCGCTGTTCTGCTGCTTCATCTTCGGCATTATCTGCGGGCTGAAGGTGAAGGGCTAACCCCACCGGCGGCGCGGGTTATTTGCCGCGCCGCTTGCGATGGCTTTCGAGGTCGAGCACCGCATTCTCGGCGCCTTCGGGCAGCAGGCCGAGGCGACGCGCCACTTCCTGATAGGCCTCTACCTCACCGCCAAGGTCGCGCCGGAAGCGGTCCTTGTCGAGCTTCTCGCCCGACTCCATGTCCCACAAGCGGCAGCAATCGGGGCTGATCTCGTCGGCGAGGATGATCCGCGAATAATCATTGTCCCAGATGCGGCCGAATTCGAGCTTGAAGTCGACCAGCCGAATGCCGATCCCGGCGAACAGCCCGCACAGAAAATCATTCACCCGGATCGCCAGATCGGCGATGTCGTGCATCTCTTCCTGGCTCGCCCAGCCAAACGCGGCGATATGTTCGTCGGTGATCATCGGATCGCCGAGCTCGTCGCTTTTATAGGCATATTCGATGATCGTGCGCGGGAGTTGGGTGCCTTCCTCGATCCCAAGGCGCTTCGATAGCGATCCGGCGGCGACATTGCGCACCATGACTTCGATCGGCACGATTTCGACCTGGCGAATGAGTTGTTCGCGCATGTTCAGACGACGGATGAAGTGCGTCGGCACGCCGATCAGCGCCAGCAGCGTGAAGATATGCTCCGAAATCCGGTTGTTGAGCACGCCCTTGCCGCTGATCGTGCCCTTTTTCTGGGCGTTGAACGCGGTCGCATCATCCTTGAAATACTGGATCAGCGTACCCGGTTCAGGGCCTTCGTACAGGATTTTGGCCTTGCCTTCGTAGATTTGGCGGCGGCGAGCCATCGGCGGAGACTTTCACAAATAACGTGCCCCGGCTGCGCGACCAATGGGCATCGCGCAAGAACCGGGGCGGGAACGACGGCTATACCGGATGGCGCGCGCTGGCGCAACGCGCGAGCGGGGGTTCAGGTGACGGCGTGGCGGGTCGCAAATTGCGGGTCGCGATAGGCGCGGGTTCCGAGCAGGTCGGCCAGGATCGCACCCGCGCGCACGACATCTTCATAGCCGAGGTAGAGCGGGGTGAGACCGAGGCGGAGGATGTCTGGCGTGCGAAAATCGCCGATCACGCCGCGGGCGATGAGGGCCTGGCACAAGGGATAGGCGTGCGGGTGGCGGAACGAGATGTGCGAGCCGCGCGCGCTGGCGTCACGCGGGGAGACGCATTCCAATCCGAGCGCATCGCCGATTGCGGCGAAGGTGTCGAACAGCGCGGCGCTTTTGGCGGCGATGAGGGCAGGGTCGGCTTCGAGCATCAGGTCGACGCCGACCTCCAGCGCGGCGAGCGAGAGCATCGGCGGCGTGCCCGCGAGCCAGCGCTTGATGCCGGGGGCAGGGGCATAGCCATCGGCGAAGTCAAAGGGGGCGGCGTGGCCCAGCCAGCCCGAAACCGGATTGGCGAGGGCGGCTTGGTGGCGCGCGGCGACGAACAGATAGGCGGGCGCGCCGGGGCCGCCGTTCAAATATTTATAGCCGCAGCCGACCGCGAGATCGGCATTCGCGCCGTTCAGATCGACCGGCACCGCGCCCGCGCTATGGCTCAAGTCCCAGAGCGCCAGCGCGCCGACATCATGCGCGCGCGCGGTCCAGGCGGTCATGTCGAAGCGTTCGGCGGTCTTGTAATGGACATGGGTGAGCATCAGCACCGCGACTTTGTCGTCGAGCGCGTCGGCAAGCTGGTCGCGGGGGACGACACGCAGGGTCGCGCCGGGGATGCCCGCCACGACGCCCTCGGCGATGTGCAGGTCGGTCGGGAAATTCCCTGCCTCGCTCAGGATGACGCACCGGTCGGGGCTGGCGCGTAACGCCGCTGTCAGCAGCTTGAACAGATTGACCGAGGTCGAATCGGTCACCGCGACTTCGCCGGGGGCAGCGCCGATCAGCCGGGCGATCTTGTCGCCGATGCGCAAGGGCGCCTCGATCCAGCCTTCGTTCCAGCTGCGGATCAGCCGCTCGCCCCATTGGCGGCTGGTGAGATCGGCGACCGCCGCTGCCGTCGTCTTGGGCAGCGCGCCGAGCGAATTGCCATCGAGGTAGATTACGCCTTCGGGTAGCGCGAACCGGTGGCGAAAGCCGCGCAACGGATCGGCGGCGTCGCGCGCGCGGGCTTCGTTGAGGGTCATCATTGGGCAAAAGCCGCGTCGATCAGCGCGACTGTCTTTGCCCAGGCGGCGCTTTCGGGCGCGATCAGCTCGACATGGCCGGTGGCGGCGACGCGGTGGAGCGCCACGCGGTCGCCCTTGGCGCGCGCTTGGGCTTCGTAACCGGTGCCGAGCCGCATCGGGATGATCCGGTCATTCTCGCCGTTGACCAGGTCCTGCGGCACGCCGAGCGGCAGCAGGCGCGGGACCGAGGTGTCGGCGAAGACATCGGCATGGGCAGGCGAGGGCGCCCCGGTAAGCTTCGCGACAACCTCTGTTCCGCAGCCATTGTCGGGGCTCGCCGCGGTTGCTTCGAGATCGGGCAGCCCGCCAAAGCTGATCACGTGCGCGATCGGTAGCGGATTCGCCGTGTGGAGCGCGCTCCCCTTCGGCAGGCGCGCCCGCGCAGCTAGCCACAACGCGAGATGCCCGCCCGCCGAATGGCCAACCGCGACGACCTTGCTCAGGTCGAGCTGGTAGCGCGCGGCATAATCGCGCAGCGCATCGGTGGCGGCACTCGCATCGGCGAAGGTCCCCGGATAGCCGCCGCCGGGGCGATCGACCCCGCGATAATCGATGTTCCACACCGCATAGCCGCGCCCGCGCAGGTCATTCGCGATCCAGTTCATCAGGCTGCGGTCGGCAATTGCGGTCTGCCAGCAGCCGCCGTGCACCATCAGCACCGTCTTGTGCTTGCCCGGTGTCTTGGGCAGCCACAGATCGACTTTCTGATAGCGATCGGCGCCATAGCTGATCGTCGCATCGGGCGCGGGGCGGGGGCGAGTGATCAGGTCGGGCCAGGTCAGCAGTTTCGGATCGGCCATCGCGGTCAGCACCATCAGGCAGGCAAGGAGGAAAGGGCGCATTTGGCGACCCTATCGACTCCGCTGCGCCACGCCAATCACTCTGCCACGAAGCGCTTGCGCAGCCGCCGCCAGAGCCACCAGCCGACCAGTGCCAGCAGCGCCCAGGGCAGGCCGCCCGCAAGGACGATCGTCAGCAGGCTCAGCGCGGCGAGGAAGCTCTGCTGGCCGAGCGACAGCCCGATCGCGATCGGCGATTCGGCATCGAAGCCCGCGAAACTGTCGGTGGTGCCATAGTCGAAATGCATCGGCGTGGTGGCGAGGCTTGCCTGTTGCGCGCCCTTGCTCGCGGCATTGGCATTGAGCGATTGACGGAGGGCATCAGCCTGTTCCTGCAAGGTGACGCGTTCGCGTGCCTTTGCGGGCAGCTTGGCGAGTTGCGCGTCGATCCGGTCGAGATCGGCGCGCTGGCGGGCGCTTTCCTGATCGATTGCCTTGATCGCGCCGCCCGCATCGGTGCCCGTGATGTCGACCGAGCCGAGCTTGCCGCCCGCCTTGACGACGGTGTCGATGCCGGTGGTGCCGAATTTGCGCGCAATCCCGGGATCGAGTTTGAAATCGAGGCTCGCGTCGACGTCGCTGGCGCCGCGCCCGACGGCATAATGCATGCCGGTGATCCGGCAGCGCGCCAGCCCAAGCGCTTCGCACGCCTGCGCATGCGCTTCCTGCGTGCTCGAAATGCGCGCGGCGGGGAGGCGGAAGTCATAGGCGTAGCGGAACGCCACGCCGGGCGCAGCCGTGATGGCGATGCCGGGGCCGCGTGCATCGGCGCTTTCGCTGGCGGCGGACTCGGTGGTCATCGCATCGCCCGCCGGGGCGTCACGCCCGCCTTCGCTTTTGGCGCATCCTGCCAGCATCAGCGCCACGATCACTACTGCCCTGCCACGCATGCCTTGATCTCCTCATTTGGAGAGCCGTCATTATCCTATCAATATGATATGGTAAAGCGCTTCGCCGTAATTACGCCACATTCGGGCAATGGCGCCGCACCGCCTTTTCCGCGCGATGCGCGAGGCGTTCATCCCAAAGGATGAGTCGGCGCGTGCGTGCTGAACACGGGCCATTAACGCGGGATCGTTACGCGGCCTTTGTTGGACGCCAAGTCGCCGCGGTTCTCGAGTGCGTTGCCGAATATGACGATCGGAATTTCTTTCATTGGGTGCAGGCCGACCATGGACAGGGCGAAGCTTGTTCGTGCGCTCGCCATCGCTTTTGGCCTGATCGTTGCCGCTGTCTTCCCCAACCGCGCGTCCGCGCAAACCTCGCCGACGACTACGGTCTCGACGCCGGGTGCGTGGAGCTACACCGTGCCGGTCGGCGTCTATTTCGTGTCGGTTCGCGCGGCGGGCGCGGGCGGCGGCGGCGGCGGTGCAGATGGCGGGGGCATTGGCGGCGCAGGCGGTGCAGGCGCGGAGATCACCATCAGGCTGCGCGTGACACCCGGCCAAGTCCTTTCGGGCACGATCGGCGGCGGCGGCCGATCGGGATTCACTGGCGGCACCGATCTCGGCGGCGCCGTGATTTGCTCGGGCGCGGGCATCGCGTCGAGCTTCGGTGGTGGCGGGAGCGGTGCCAACGCAAATTGCGCGAACGGGGGCTATAGCGGCGGCGGTGGCGCAGGCGGCGGCGGGACGTCGGTCGCGCTCGCGGGGACAATCGTCGCCCAAGCGGGTGGCGGCGGCGGCGGCTCAGGCGCGGGTTGGAACCACAATGGCGTCAACGGCGTCGCCGCTGCTGCATCGGTGACTCAGACATCAGCCTGCGCCAATCTTGGCACTGGCGCAGCAGGTGTCTCGCTGGCGCTCGACGGCGGCGCGGCGGGCGGCGGCGGCGGCGGCTTTCCGGGGGGCAGCGCGGGTGCCGGATCGAATGACGACGGCGGCCAGACGGGCAGCACGGCGGCGACCGGCGGCGGCACGGCGCGCGGTGGCGGTGCTGGCGGATCATGCGCCAACACAACTGCCGCGATCCTGTCGGCGGTGGCCAGCGGCACGGGCGGCGCGGGCGCGGCGGGCGAAGTCAATCCCAGCGGGACGAGCTCGGGCGTGGTGGGCGGCAATGGCTCAATCACCATCACCCTGTTGCCATCGGTGATCGTCGCCAAGACGAGCACAGGCGGCACCGGGACCTTCAACTTCACCGGCACCAATGGCTTTGCCAATCAGGCCGTCACCACCAGCGTTGCCGGTACCCCGGTTGCCGGATCACCGCAGTTGCTGACCAGCCCTGCAAGTGCGACGACGCTGACCGAAACAGCAGCAACCGGCTTTATCCTGTCGGGGATCACATGCACCGGCCTTGGCAGCGGCGGCACCGCGACCGTCAACCTGACCACCCGCAGCGTTACCTTGAGCGCGGCGGCCATCTCGCCGGGCGCGGCCGTCACCTGCACCTTCACCAATGCGATCGCGCCGACCATCACCAAGGTCAGCACGGTGGTGTGGGACCCGACCAACGGCATCACCAATCCCAAGGCGATTCCGGGGGCGCAGATCCGCTATTGCATTGTCGTCAGCAGCAATTCAGGCGGTGCGGTGTTGACCGCGCCGACCGTCAGCGATCCCTTGCCATCGACCGTCACCTTTGTCCCCGGCAGTCTTTTTGTGAACGGGACGGCCAGCGGGACGGTTTGTAATACGGGCGCCGTCACCTACTCGGGACATCCGACCAACGGCACGGGCACTGGCGCTTCGGGGACGACGGGCGGCAGTTTTTCGGCGGGCACGGTCACCGCAACGCTGAGCACCATCGCGAGCGGCGCGCGCGCGACGGTCTATTTCGATGTGATCGTGAACTAGGCCCACGCGCCGACCCTCTGGCCAATAGGGCATCGCAACGCTATCGCGCGGCAAATGCCCAGCGACATCATCGACCCCCCCATTCCCGACAGCCCCGAGATTCCCGGCCAGTCCGACACGCCGTTCGATACCGCGCTGTCCGAACGCTATCTGGTCTATGCGCTGTCGACGATCACCGCGCGCTCGCTGCCCGATGTGCGTGATGGGCTGAAGCCGGTGCATCGCCGCTTGCTGTGGGCGATGCGGCTGCTGCGGCTCGACCCGAGCCAAGGGTATAAGAAATGCGCGCGCGTCGTCGGCGATGTGATCGGCAAATATCACCCGCATGGCGACCAGTCGGTTTATGACGCAATGGTGCGGCTCGCGCAGGATTTCGCGCTGCGCTATCCGCTCGTCGACGGGCAGGGCAATTTCGGCAATATCGACGGCGATAATGCCGCCGCCTATCGCTACACCGAAGCGCGGCTGACGCAGGTTGCGATCGACCTGATGGACGGCATCGACGACGACGGCGCCGACCTGAAGCCGACCTATAATGGCGAGGAGGAAGAGCCCGAGCTGTTCCCCGGCATGTTCCCCAATCTGCTGGCGAATGGCGCGAGCGGCATTGCGGTCGGCATGGCGACGAGCATCCCGCCGCACAATGCCGCCGAGCTGATCGACGCGGCGATGGCGCTGATCGACGATCCCGACGCCGATCCGCTCGCGTTCGTCGAAGGTCCTGACTTTCCGACCGGCGGGCTGGTGGTCGATAGTGCCGCCGCGATCCGCGAGACCTATGCCACTGGGCGCGGGTCTTTCCGGGTGCGCGCGCGCTGGCAGATCGAGGATCAGGGGCGCGGCACGTGGCGGATCATCGTCACGCAGATGCCTTACGGCGTGCAGAAGGGGAAGCTGATCGAGGCGATTGCCGCGATCATCAACGACAAGAAGCTGCCGATTTTGGCGGATGTGAACGACGAATCCGACAGCGAAATCCGCCTCGTCATCGAACCGCGCAGCCGCACGGTCGATCCCGATGTGCTGATGGAAAGCCTGTTCAAGCTGTGCGA
>JAIETY010000096.1 GCA_019744885.1 Sphingomonas sp. | reverse complement strand
CGACCTCGCCTATGCCCAGTATAAGCTCGCGCCCGAAGTGACGCGTCGGCGCATGTATTATGAAACGATGGAAACCGTGCTCGCCAAGAACAACAAGACAATCGTCGAAAGCGGGGGCGTCGTCCCCTATCTGCCGCTGAAGGGCGCGCCGCCGCGCATCGCCGAGGCCGCACCACAAGCGAGTGCCACGCCCGCGCCGTCGACGGGAGGCCAGTGATGGGCAGCGTCTGGCGTAACCCCATCGGCCTTGGCATCGCGGCGTTGCTTGCGCTGATCCTGCTCGCGTCGAGCGTGTTCATCGTGCCCGAAACCGAACAGGCAGTGATCCTGCGCTTTGAAAAGCCGGCCGGCACCATCAACCGGTGGAAGCCCAACCAGCCCTTCGGCCAGACCGATTCGGGACTGGCGGTAAAAGTGCCGTTCATCGACAAGATCGTTTGGATCGACAAGCGCGTGCTCGACGTCGATCTCAACAACCAGCAAGTGCTGTCGACCGACCAGTTGCGGCTCGAAGTCGATGCCTTTGCCCGCTTCCGGATCGTCGATCCGCTCAAGGCCGTGGTGTCGACCGGCAGCACCTCGTCGACCGAGGAACGCGTCGCCGATCAGCTCCGTCCGCTGCTTGGCACGGCCGTGCGCAACGAACTCGGTCGCCGCCAGTTCGCCGCCCTGCTCAGCCCCGAACGCGGCAAGGTGATGGACAATATCCAGGCCGGCTTGCAGCAGCTCGCCCGCCAATATGGTGCGCAAATCGTCGATGTCCGCATCCGCCACGCCGACTTGCCCGAAGGCAGCCCGCTCGAAAGCGCGCTCAACCGGATGAAGACCGCGCGCCAGCAGGAAGCCGCGACGATTCGCGCGCAGGGCGAAAAGACCGCGCAGATCATCCGCGCGACGGCCGACGCCAATGCGTCCAAAATCTATGCCGATGCCGGCAACAAGGACCCGGAATTCTACGATTTTTACCGCGCGATGCAGTCGTACAAATATACCTTTGCGCAGGACGGGCCGAACCAGGGCGAGACGCAGATCATCCTGTCGCCCAATGACGATTATCTGCGCCAGTTCACCGGTCGGGGGCGGCCCCGCTGACAATCGGTTCATATTCAATTACCGTTCAGGCTGAGCGGGCATAACGCCGCCCGACAGTCGTTCGACCAGAGAGGAACAACATACCGTGCGCTACGCCTATGCCATTTCGGGTGCTCTTCTAGTCGGCGGTGCCGCAGCGACGCTGGCGCTGCAGCCGCCCGCCGGTGCGCAGACCGCGCAGAATGAACCGACCGCAATGGCGGCGATTGCGCCGCGCGCCGGTGCACCCGCGAGCTTTGCCGATCTTGTTGCGCGGCTCCAGCCTGCGGTCGTCAACATCTCGACCAAGCAGAGCATCAAGGTCCAGCCGCAGGCCAATCCGTTTGCCGGCACGCCGTTTCAGGATTTCTTCGGCGGTGGTCAGGACCCAAGCGGCGGTGGCGGCGCACCCGTAACGCGTCAGGCCCAGTCGCTCGGCTCGGGCTTTCTCGTGTCGCCCGACGGCTATGTCGTCACCAACAACCATGTCGTGGCACCGGGCGCGCGCGGCGCGACGGTCGATTCGATCACGGTGATCCTGACCGATCGCAAGGAATATAAGGCCAAGCTGATCGGGCGCGATCCGGCGTCCGATCTCGCGCTGCTCAAGATCGACGCGACCAACCTGCCCTTCGTCAAGTTCGGCGATTCGACCAAGGCGCGCGTCGGCGACTGGATCATCGCGATCGGCAATCCCTTCGGGATCGGCTCGACCGTGACGGCGGGCATTATTTCGGCGCTGCACCGCTCCACCGGCGCTGGCGGCGCCTATGATCGCTTCATCCAGACCGATGCCGCGATCAATCAGGGCAATTCGGGCGGGCCGATGTTCGATCTGTCGGGCAATGTCATCGGCATCAATTCGCAAATCTTCTCGCAGAGCGGCGGCAACATTGGCATCGGCTTCGCGATCCCGGCTGAGGAAGCCAAGCCGATCATCGAAACGCTGATGAAGGGCGCTGCCGTGCAGCGCGGCTATCTCGGCGTCGGCATCCAGCCGCTGAGCGAAGACGATGGCGCCGCCCTCGGCCTGCCCAAGGGCCGCGGCGAAATCATCAACCGCGTCGAAGCTGGTGGCCCGGCCGATAAGGCGGGAATCAAAACCGGCGATCTCGTGCTCCGGGTCAATGGTCAGGAGGTGACCGTCGACCAGACGCTCAGCTATCTGGTCGCCAATGTGAAGCCGGGCGGTGCGATCAAGCTCGACATCAACCGCGACGGGAAGAATATGACCCTCAATGCGGTTGCGGGCACACGCCCTTCGGAAGACGCGCTGGCCGCTTCGGTCAACGGCGGTGGCGACGAAAATGCTGTGCCCGAAAGTGGCGGCAAGGGCCAGAATGACGCGATGATGAGTTCGACGCTCGGCCTGAGCGTTACCGAACTGAATGCCGACATTCGCCGCGCGCTCCAGCTCGATGCGACGGCGACGGGCGTTGTCATCGTCTCGGCCGATCCGTCGAGCGATGCCGCGCAAAAGGGTCTCCAGCGCGGCGACCTGATCGTCTCGGTCAATCGCACCCCGGTGGCCAATACCGCCGACATGGCACGCGTAATCAGCCAGGCAAAGGCTGCGGGGCGCGAAGCGGTGTTGCTCTACATCCAGCGCGCACGCTTGCCGGGTCGGTTCATCTCGGTGAGGTTCAACAAGTAATCCGCGCCGGTCGTTTCGAAACGCCGTCCGGTCCCCGCGACCGGGCGGCGTTTTCGTGTCTTGCTGCTTGGGGCAAAAACGCGCGATAGCGGGAATGAACGGGTTAGATCGACACCATCACCCCGTTCGTGCTGAGCTTGTCGAAGCACCGTCCTTCTTTTGCGACGTCGCCGAAGAAGAAGGACAGCCCTTCGACAAGCTCAGGGCAGCCGGGTGTGGGGTTAGGATCGGCCCGCTTGATCGAGCGCGGACTTCATCGGGAGGCAATATGGCGGGGACGATCTTTATCGGCGCAGGCGAAGGCGGGGTTAACCCCCAGGCGCTCGAACTAAAGCGCGCCAACCGCCACGGGCTGATCGCGGGCGCGACCGGCACCGGCAAGACGGTGACGGTGCAGGGGCTGATCGACGGCTTTTCCGCCGTCGGCGTGCCGTGCTTCGTCGCCGACGTGAAGGGCGATTTGTCGGGGCTTGCGATGGCTGGGTCGCCGACCAACGCCAAGCTGCACGGCATTTTCGACGCGCGCGCCAAGGAAATCGGGTTCGAAGGCTGGGCCTATCAGGACACGCCGGTGCAATTCTGGGACTTGTTCGGCGAGCAAGGCCACCCGATCCGCACCACCATTTCCGAAATGGGGCCGCTGCTGCTCGCGCGGCTGATGGACCTCAATGAAGTGCAGGAAGGCGTGCTGACGATCGCCTTCCACGTCGCCGACAAGGAAGGGCTGCTGCTGCTCGACCTCGACGATCTGCAAGCGATGCTGAGTTATTGCGGCGAGCAGGCCGCCGAGCTGACGACAACCTATGGCAATGTCAGCAAGCAATCGGTCGGTACGATCCAGCGCGCGCTGCTCCAACTCCGCACCCAAGGCGGCGAGCATTTCTTTGGCGAGCCCGCGCTCGACCTGAAGGATTTCATGGGCGTCGATGACAAGGGTCGCGGCATCGTCAACATCCTCGCCGCCGACAAGCTGATGGCGAGCCCCAAGCTCTATTCGACCTTCCTGCTCTGGCTGCTGAGCGAGCTGTTCGAAAATCTGCCCGAAGTCGGTGATCCCGATCAGCCCAAGCTCTGCTTCTTCTTCGACGAAGCGCATCTGCTGTTCAACGACGTGCCCAAGGCACTGCTGGAAAAGATCGAGCAGGTCGTGCGACTGATCCGCTCGAAGGGCGTCGGCGTCTATTTCATCACCCAGAACCCGATCGACATCCCCGACACCGTCGCCGGGCAGCTCAACAATCGCATCCAGCACAAGCTCAATGCCTTCACCCCGCGCGATCAGCAGGCGGTGCGCGCCGCGGCGACGACCTTCCGCGCCAATGCCGACGTCGATGTCGCGACCGTCATCACCGAACTCAAGATCGGCGAAGCGCTCGTCTCGCTGCTACAGCCCGATGGCGCGCCCGCCCCGGTCGAACGCACGCTGATCAAGCCGCCCGCGACTCGCGTCGGCCCCGTCACCCCGGTCGAGCGCGCGACGATGATCTCAACCGATGCGATCGGCGACAAATATGACACGCTGATCGACAAGGAATCGGCGGAAGAATTGCTCGGCGCCAAGGCGCAGGAAGCCGCCGCTGCCGCCGCCGAAGCCAAGGCCGCGAGCGAGGCCGAAAAGGCGGCGGCCGTGCAAGCCAAGGAAGACGCCCGCGCCGCCAAGGAAGCCGAACGCGCGCGCATCGCCGAGGCCAAGGCCGCCGCTGCCTCACCGTGGAACAAGATCGCGACCGCCGCGACGCGCACCGCGACGACAACGATCACCCGCACCGTTGCGAACGAAGTCGCCAAGTCGGTGTTTGGCACCGGATCGCGGCGCGGCTCGTCGAGCGGTGGGCTGGTGGGTCAGCTCGTGCGCGGCGCGCTTGGGGGGCTGTTCAAGGGCTAGGCTTCGCTTCCCACCCCGTTCGTCCCGAGCAACGTCGAGGGACGGGCCACGAGCGGTGCGCGTGGTGTCTCGACTTCGCTCGACACGAACGGTTGGGGACCTGGTGCGTTACCGGCAGCGGATCTGCTGGCTGTTCTGGTCGATCGACTTGCCCAAGATCGCGCCGAGCCCGCCGCCGAGCAGCGTGCCCACCGCGCGCGAGCGACCGCCGTCGATCACATTGCCCAAAATGCCGCCGCCGACTGCGCCGATGATGAGGCCGGTGGTGCCGTCGTTGCGCCTGCAATAATAGCGGCCATCGTTGCCGCGATAGACGCGGTCGTCGGGCGCCAGCACGCGCTCGCTATAGTTCGGCCCGTTGCGATAATAGCGCGAAGGGTCATAGCCACCCTCGTCACGGTCGTCGTAACGCGGGTCATAGCGCGGATCGCGGCGATCATCGATGCGCCGGTCATCAAAGCGCGGGCGGTTGGCCTGCCACGCCTGATAACGGTCGAATTCCTGCTGGAACACGCGCAGTTCCTGCTGGAAACGCGCCTGCGCCTGCGCATAGCGCGCCTCTTCAGGGCTGGTCTGCGCCATTGCGGGGGTCGCGAGCGTCAGCGCGGCGGCGGCCAGCGCGAGCATCGAAGTCATGCGGTTCATCATTTGGTCTCCTGTTTCGATAGCGACACAACACCCGATGCCGCCTAAACGTTGCCTGAACGACCCGCTGCGGTGCTACATTGCCGCGAGCAACGCCGAAATCGGCACGAACGCAAAGGCGATCGAGCTGTCGGCGACGCCATAGGGCAGGAAGATGCAGTCGCCGTGGCGAATGCCGCCGCAGCTATAGACGACATTGGGGACATAGCCTTCGCGGTCCTGATCCGCCGCCGCCAGAATCGGCTCGAGCGTGCGGCCGAGGACTTTCGACGGATCATGTTTGTCGAGCAGCACCGCGCCGATCGAATATTTGCGCATCGCGCCGACGCCGTGGGTGAGCAGCAGCCAGCCTTCGTCGAGCTCGATCGGCGCGCCGCAATTGCCGATCTGCACCAGTTCCCACGGATATTCGGGCGTCAGCAGCATCGCGCCTTCGTCCCAATGGGTCATATTGTCCGACCGGATCAGGAACAGATTTTCGCCGTCCTGCCGCCCGATCATCAGATATTCGCCGCCGACCTTGCGCGGGAACAGCGCCATCCCCTTGTTGCGTGCGGCCGATCCGGTCATCGGCACCAGATCAAAGGCGCGGAAATCGGTGGTGCGCAGCATCTCCGACTGAATCGCCGAGCCGTTATAGGCGGTGTAGGTGCCGACCCATTCGATGCGGCCATCATCATGGGTGAATTGGACCAGCCGCAGATCCTCCAAGCCCTTCGACTGGGCGGTGGTGATCGGGAAGATCACCGTGCCCGACAGCGTCGAATCGCGGTGGCGGAACACCGTCACGGCGCCCGACGGCAGCGCGCGGCCATCGGCGCCAGAAGCGTCAGTTGCGGTCGCAAACGGCGGCTCGGGCGCGAGCTTCAGCTCGTTCCGATCGGTGATGATGCCTTCGCGAAACGCAATCGAGCTGATGTGCCCCTCACCCACCGCGCGCATCGACATCAGGATGCGCATCGATCCCTCGGGCATGCCGGTCTGGTCGAAATGCGGCACCACGCTGGGGTTCATCAGCGCGGCCGCAGCATAGCTATATTCGTGGCAGAAATAGGCGCCGATCAGCTGGCGTTTCTCGTCGCCGATCGCGGCGCCATCGAGCCCGAGCTGCGCGGCAATGTCATCATAGCGCGTCATGAAGACGCGCCGCGTCATCCAGTGGCGCGCCTCAAAATCCTTGAGCACCAGCTCGAGCTGCGCGTGCGCCTGATGGGGGTTCATTTCGAGCACTTCGCGCACCAGCCGTTCGGTGCGGCTCGGCGCGCCGCCGTTCGACTGCCAGGCGAGGTGGAAGGGCCGCACCACGACCCGCGACGGGTCGGCATAAAGACGCAAGGGATGATTGAAAATGTCGAGCACTGGCAACTACCGCCCCGCTTTAGGTCACTCTGGGGCGGCGCCTGATCGGGATCACGCCACCGCCCGGCTGTCCCCTGCCACGGAGTCGCGCCGTTTTGAAAGTGTTGAAATCGCGCACGACGCCAATTGCAGTGCCAGGATCGACTCCGCCCCCTGATTGCGGTTGAGCCCATTGGGCGTCAGGCCATCGAAACAGCCGCCGTCATTGCTCGACGTCAGCGCGAGATCGAGGTCATTGGCCCCCAGGAACCAGCGATAGGCGCGCATCGCTTCATCGATCCAGCGCGCATCGCCCGTCGCCTCGAACGTCGCCGCGCAAGCCTCGACCGTCGCCTGCGCTTCGAGCGGCTGCTGGTCGAACTGGAGCGGCGCTTCATAGGCGCGGCCAAAGCTTTCAGTGCCGACGGCGCGGAAGCGACCTTCAGGCGAAGTCTGCTGCGCCATGATCCAGTCGAGCGTCGCGATGCCGGTATCGACCAGATCGGCGCGGCCGAGCGCGACGCCCGCGCGGATCATCGCTTCGGGCAGCCGGGCATTGTCATAGGCAAGCACGATTTCGAACCATTCCCATTCGGGCCGCCGCGCTTCGGCGAGCAGCGCGAGATGCTCGGCCGAAAAGCGTTCGAGGATTTTCATCGCCAGCGCGTGGCCGGGGACGCAGGCCAGAATTTCGCAGGCGCCCAGCATCGCAAACGCCTGCGCGCGCGGGCTGCCGAGATCGAGTGCGAGCGAAGCCGTGTAATCGAACATCGCCATCGCCCAGTCGCGATGCTTGTGCAGCGTGGCATGGCGGACCACCGTGCCGATCGCCCAGAGCGTGCGGCCGTTCGAATCCTCCGACCCGACATCCTCGCACCATTCGCGGTCGAAGCGCATGAAGTTGCGGAAACGGCGCGCGTGCGGGTTCCACGCGTGCTGCACAAACGCCGCGTAGATCGTCATCCATTTGTCGACGGCCGCTTCGGGCAGATCGTCCATCTTGGCAACGAGCATCAGCGCGCGGGCATTGTCGTCGATGCAATAGCCGTGGCGACGATCGGGCACCGAGTAAATCGCGTGCTGGAGCATGCCGGTGGCGTCACTCATCCGTTCGACCGCCGCAAAATCGGCCTTGAGCGGGGGCAGCGCGGCGGGCGGCTTGGCGAGACGGCGCGGTGCCTGATCGAGCATCGCGGCAATCTCGGCGACCGCCTTGGTCGCAAGGCACGGCCACAGCATCGTCCGCCCGCGCGCGTATGCCCGCGCCGACAGCGCCTCACGTTCGCTGTCCGAATCGAGCAGCGCGATGATGGCGCGGGCAAAAGCGGCGCTGTCGCCGAAATCGACCAAGAGGCCGTGCCCGTCGGCGAGGATTTCGGTCGCATGGACATAGGGCGTCGACACCACCGCCTTGCCGACCCCGACCGCGTAAGACAGCGTTCCCGAGGTGATCTGCGCCGGATTGACGTAAGGCGTCGCGTAAATGTCAGCGGCCTGCAGGAAGTCGATCAATTCCTCATGCTCGACGAAGAAATCGATGAAGGTCACGTGATCGGCGACCCCGCGCTCGACCGCGAGCGCCTTCAACCGGTCGCGATAGGCTTCGCCTTCATGCGCGACGAGATTCGGATGGGTGGCGCCGAGCACCATATAATGCGCCTTGGGATGCGCGGCGACGATCGCGGGCATCGCCTCGATCATCGTCTCAATGCCCTTGTTTGGCGCGAGCAGCCCGAAGGTGAAGATGACCCGCTTGCCCTGCCAGCCGAAGCGCGGCTTGAAGAGCGCGGTATCGGCAAAGGTGCGATCGGGCACGCCGTGCGGGATCGTCAGGATCTGGCGATTGGCGGCGCCATAGACGCGCGTCAGGATTTCGCGCCCGCGCTCGGCCATTACCACCACGCGCGCGGCGCGGCGCAGCAGCCCCTCCATCACGCGCCGCTCATCGGCGTTGGGCTTTTCCAAAATGGTGTGGAGCGTCACGATCACCGGCAGCGTGATCCGGTCGAGCAACGTCAGGATATGCTCGCCCGCTGCCCCGCCGAAAATGCCATATTCATGCTGGAGCCAAAGCGCCTGCGCGCCCGAATTCTCGATCGCGCGCGCGGTCGCGAGATAGGCGGCCAGATCATCCTGCGGGATCGCGCCCGTCACCTGCGGCGGATAGGCATAGCGCCCCGGATGATCGTCCATCGCATAGACATCGACCTGGAGGTCGGGAAAGGACTCGCTCAGCGCGTTGTAGGTATCGGTGGTGAACGTCGCCAACCCGCACTTACGTGGCAGGAAATTGCCGATGAGGGCGATATGCGTGACAGCAATCTCGCTCCGGGGGGCTGGCGTCATGGACTTATCCTTTCGCGGAACGGCGCGCGGGCACCGGTC
>JAIETY010000216.1 GCA_019744885.1 Sphingomonas sp. | reverse complement strand
CATCCGTGCCTAGATAGGCGGCAATGTCCGACTCCTTCGATCTGCCCTCCTTCGATCTCGGCGAGCCGCCGCAGCCCGCCAAGCCGGAGGCGTACCGCGTCCTCGCGCGCAAATACCGGCCCCAGAATTTCGCGCAGCTGATCGGGCAGGACGCGATGGTCACGACGCTGAGCAATGCCATCAAGCGCGGGCGGCTCGCGCATGCTTTCCTGCTCACCGGGGTGCGCGGTGTCGGCAAGACATCGACCGCGCGCCTGATCGCCAAGGCGCTCAATTGCGTGGGACCAGACGGGCAGGGCGGCCCCACGATCGATCCTTGCGGGGTGTGCGAACCGTGCCGCGCGATCGCCGAGGGGCGCCATATCGACGTCATCGAGATCGACGCCGCCTCGAACAACGGCGTCGATAATGTCCGCGAAATGACCGAGGCGGTGCGCTATGCGGCGGTGTCGGCGCGGTACAAAATGTACATCATCGACGAAGTCCATATGATGTCGAAGCCCGCGTTCAATGCGTTGCTCAAGACGCTCGAAGAGCCGCCGGCGCACGTCAAATTCCTCCTCGCCACCACCGAAGTCGACAAGGTGCCCGTGACGGTGCTGTCGCGCTGCCAGCGGTTCGATCTGCGACGGATCGGCGCCGACAAGCTCGCGACGCATTTCGCCGAAGTGTGCCGGCTCGAAGGCGTTGAGGCCGAGCCCGAAGCGCTGGCACTGATCGCGCGCGCCGCCGAGGGGAGTGCGCGCGACGGGCTGTCGATCCTCGACCAGGCGATTGCGCATGCCGGGATCGAAGGCGGCGGCGTTCGCGCGGACACAGTGCGCGACATGCTTGGTCTGTCCGATCGCGGCGCAACGCGCGCGCTGTTCGCGCTGTTGCTGGCGGGCGACGGGCGCGGGGCGCTGGCGGCGCTGCGGCGGCAATATGATCTGGGCGTCGATCCGCTCGCGGTGCTGCGCGCGCTGCTTGAGGCGACGCATGGTGTGACACTCGCCAAGCTGGGCACGCCTGCGGACGCGGCGCAATCGGCTGAGGAGCGTGCGGCGATTGCGGATTGGGCGGAGACGCTGTCGTTCGCAGCGCTCCACCGGCTGTGGCAATTGTTGCTGAAGGGGCATGACGAAGTCGCGCGCGCGGCGCTACCGATCGAGGCGACGGAGATGGCGCTGCTGCGCGTGATCTATGCCGCGAGCCTGCCCGATCCCGGCCAGCTCGTGCGCCAGCTTTCGAGTGGCGACCACGCCGCGCCTGCTGCGCCATCCGCGCCGACCCCAGAATTGGCCGCGCCAGCCGCTGCACAAGGCGCTCCAGTGACACTCGACAGTTTTGACGCGGTGCTCGCGCTGATCGATCGCGCGCAACGCGTCGGACTCGCCGAGAAGCTGCGCTTCACCGCGCGGCTGGTGCGGTTCGAACCGGGCAGCATCGTGCTGAGTTCGGCCAAACCCGTGCCGTCGGAGCTGGTCCGCGATCTGGGCGATGCCTTGCGCGAGCTGACCGGTACGGTGTGGCGCGTCACGCTTGAGGATGCGCCAGGTGCACCGACAGTGCGCGAAGCTGAAGCGGCGGCGCGGGCCGATGAACTCGAAGCGGTCAAGCGCGCGCCGGTCGTCGCGGCGGCGCTCCAAGCATTTCCCGACGCCGAAATCACCGGGTGGGACCTCAACAAACGGAGTGAAGCATGAAGGGCATCGAAGATATGCTGGCGATGGCACAAAACGTCCAGGCCGAGCTGGCCAAGGCGCAAGCCAATCTCGATACGATCGAAGTCGAAGGCGTCGCTGGCGGCGGGCTGGTCAAGGTCCGCGCGTCGGCGAAGGGCCGGATCATCGCGGTCGACATCGATCCCTCGCTGCTCGCGCCCGACGAAAAGCAGATTGTCGAGGATCTGATTGCGGCTGCGATCAACGATGCGCGCGCGAAAGCCGATGCGGCATCAAGCGCGGAAATGTCGAAGATGACGAGCGGCCTGCCGCTGCCCCCGGGGTTCAAGCTGCCGTTCTGAGCGGGGTTAGCGCAGGCAGGCGTCGAGTCCGTCGTTCCGCACGACGCTCGCCCGGCGGGTGATCGCATTGCCGTGACGGCGGGTGAATCCTTGCGGCGCTACCGCCGCGCGCTTTTTGGGGAGCGGGAGCACTGCGGCAATGCGCCCGGCTTCGCTGGGGCTGAGGTGCGACGCATCATGGCCGAAATAGCGCTCAGCGGCGGCATCGACTCCATAGGTACCAATCCCGGTTTCGGCGATATTGAGATAGACTTCCATGATCCGTCGCTTGCCCCAGAGCGTCTCGATCAGGAAGGTGAACCAGGCTTCGAAGCCTTTGCGCACAAAGCCGCCGCCCTGGATCAGAAAGGCGTTTTTGGCGGTCTGCTGGCTGATCGTCGACCCACCGCGCACGCGTCCGTCGCGCTGGGTGCGGGCATAGGCCTTGATGATCGCTTCGTAATCGAAGCCGCTGTGGAGGCAAAAGCGCGCATCCTCGCCGGCAATCACCGCGCGCGCCATATTGGGGTCGATCTGCGACAAGGGTCGCCAGCGCTTCTCGATGCTGTGTCCGCCGAGCGCGTCGCCAATCATCGTGAAGGTGATCGGCGGCGCGACAAAGCGGTAGAGGCCGACCCAGAGGACCGAAATCACCACAAAGCCGAGGATGAGGCGAAGGCTCCAGCGAAGGATGCGACCGATCATGTTGGATCGGCTCGCACGAAGCGGGGGCGACTTGCAACCCCCCGCTGTCGTGCGTGGTTCAGGCCGCCAACAGCCGGCTGTCGCCTGCCAGCCGCATCATCGCTTTCTGCAGCTTCTCGAACGCGCGCACTTCGATCTGGCGCACGCGTTCGCGGCTGACGCCGTACACCTGCGACAGCTCTTCGAGCGTCTTCGGGTCGTCGGTCAGGCGGCGCTCGGTCAGGATGTGCTTCTCGCGCTCGTTGAGGCTTTCCATCGCCGAGACGAGCATCGTGTGCCGGACATCGGCTTCCTGCGCTTCGGCCACCACCGCGTCCTGCAGCGGTGAATCGTCGGCGAGCCAATCCTGCCACTGGCCTTCGCCATCCTCGCGCATCGGCACGTTGAGGCTGGTGTCGCCGCCCAGCGCCATGCGCCGGTTCATGCTCGTGACTTCGGCTTCAGTGACGCCGAGATCCTTGGCGATTTTCGCGAGGTCTTCGGGCCGCAGGTCGCCATCCTCGAACGCGTCGAGCTTGGCCTTCATCCGGCGCAGGTTGAAGAACAGCTTCTTCTGCGCCGCCGTCGTGCCCATTTTGACGAGCGACCAGCTGCGCAGGATGAATTCCTGGATCGACGCGCGAATCCACCACATCGCATAGGTGGCGAGCCGGAAGCCGCGATCGGCCTCGAACTTTTTCACGCCCTGCATCAGGCCGATATTGCCTTCCGAAATCAGCTCGCTGACCGGCAGGCCATAGCCACGATAGCCCATCGCGATCTTGGCAACCAAGCGCAGGTGCGAGGTAACGAGCTGGGCTGCCGCCTCAGTATCGCCATGCTCCTCAAATCGCTTGGCGAGCATATATTCCTGCTCGGCCGACAGGATCGGGAATTTCTTGATCTCCGAGAGATAGCGGTTGAGGCTTGCCTCCCCGCCAAGTGCCGGAATCGTTGCCGGGACGTTGCTGCCGCCTGCCATGATCAGAATCCCTTTCGTCTCGGACGAGCTTGTGGGCACGACGGACGGTCATGCTGAGTACTCGTCTGTTTAGTCACTGAGTGTACCTAAAAGTTCCTGCATATCCGCAGGCATTTCGCTTTCGAACGACAGAGCGATACTTGTTACCGGATGAATGAACCCCAAACGGGCCGCGTGCAAGGCTTGCCGCTTGAAATTGATCGTTTCCAGCAATCGTCGGTGACGTCCCGCAACTTTTGAATAAGCCGGGTCGCCGAGCAGGGGGTGGCCAATCGACGCCATATGGACGCGCACCTGATGTGTACGCCCGGTTTCAAGTCGGCATTCGATCAGGGCGGCCTCGCGGAGCGGCTGCATAAGTTGGTAATGCGTCACCGCGCGTTTGCCGCCGGGGACGATCGCCATCTTCTTGCGATTGGCGGGTGAGCGACCGATCGGGGCGTCGACCTTGCCCTCGGGCGGGTTGGGGCGGCCGAGGATAATCGCTTTGTAGCGCCGGTCGATGCTGTGTGCGGCAAACTGGCGCGCAAGCCCTTCGTGTGCGGCGTCTGATTTCGCGGCAACGAGCAGCCCCGACGTATCCTTGTCGATGCGGTGGACGATGCCCGGACGAGCAACACCGCCAATCCCCGATAGCTGGCCGGCGCAGTGATGGAGCAGCGCATTAACGAGCGTGCCGTCGAAATGCCCGGCTGCCGGATGAACGACGAGCCCGGCAGGCTTGTCGACCACTATGAGGTGCGCGTCTTCATAAGCAATGCTCAGCTCGATCGCCTGCGCTTCATTGCTGAGCGGGGTAGGCGGCGGCAGCGCCACGCTGAATGCCTGACCGTCGAGCGCCTTACGCGAAGGGTCGATCGATGGCTTGCCATTCGCGTCGACGACCTGACCGCTGGCAATCAGCGCCTTGACGCGCTCGCGCGAGAGCTGCGGTACCATCTCCGCCAGTGCACGATCGAGCCGCAGGCCTGCTGCACCGCCGCCGATCTGCACTTGAATGATTTCGCCCCCACGGTCCATTGTTCCGCCGATATGGAAACGGTTCCCGAGATATCAAGCGCGCTGGTCGCCAGGCTGATGCGGTTGGTCTCCGTCGGTGCAGAGGAGCAATGCGGACTGCTGCGCGGGCGGGGACACAGGGTGCTGCGCGCCGACCCCGCCGCCAATATCGCCGCCGCACCCGCCACGACCTTCGAGATCGACCCCCGCGCGCTGATCGCTGCGCACCGCGCCGCGCGCAGGCGAGGGGGCCTTGAGTTGCTCGGCTATTATCATACCCACCCAAGCGGTGACGCCATGCCGTCAGAAACCGACGCCGCCTGCGCCGCGCCCGACGGCAAATTGTGGCTGATCGCGGCGCACCGGGAAGCTTTGCTGTTTCGGGCGGTGCCGTCAGGGTCGATCCACGGACGGTTCGATCCGCTGGAATTTGACTTGGTGGTTGGCAAGCGGGCACCCGAGCGGGTAGGCGGCGTTACACGTCGGTAAAGACATGACGATGGAGATGATGATTGACGATTAGTCCGGTCGATTTTGCCAGCCTGTTGTGCTCGCGCCTGTGCCACGATTTGCTGAGCCCGGTCGGCGCGCTCAACAACGGGCTTGAGCTGCTCGCCGACGAGACCGACCCCGAAATGCGCGCACGCTGCCTCGAATTGTTGAGCGAAAGCGCAAAAGCATCGGCCAACAAGCTGAAATTCTTCCGGCTCGCCTTCGGCGCAGCGGGCGGCTTTGGCGAGACGGTCGACTCGCGGGAGGCGCGGGCAGCGATTGAGGGACTATTCGGCGACAACCACCGCGTCAAACTTGGCTGGCTGGTCGAGGACGCGGTGCTGCCCAAGCCCGCGATCAAGGTACTGCTCAATCTATCGCTAATCGCGGGCGACGCGCTCGTGCGTGGCGGGCAGCTCGATATCGGTGCCGAAACGCGCGGCGACACGGTTGAGATTGTGGTGCGCGGCGACGGCCCGCGCATCGTGCTCGACTCCGAGCTACGCCAGGCACTCGAAGGCAAGAGCGCCGATGCGGTGATCACGCCGCGCGCGGCGGCCGCCTATCTGGTCCACGCTTTGGTCGGCGAAAACGGCGGCACGCTTCAGGTTTCACCGCCCGATGCCGATGTGCTGCTGTTCGGGGTCGCTTTCCGGCTCCGGTAAACTCCTAATTAACCGCTGATCGTCATTAGTGGACCCGCCGCATTGTTGGCCGGGGGCCCATGGACGATTTGCTTCAGGAATTCATCGCCGAAACCCGCGAGACGCTCGAAGCGCTCTCGGGCGAGATTGTGATGTGGGAAGCCGATCCTTCGGATCGCCAGCGCCTCGATGCGATTTTCCGTTTCGTCCACACGGTGAAAGGTAGCTGCGGCTTTCTCGATCTGCCGCGCCTCAGCCGATTGAGCCATGCCGCCGAAGACGTGCTGGCAGCGGTGCGGAGCGGCGACCGGACGCCCGATACTGCGCTGGTGAATGCCGTGCTGGCGGTGGTCGATCGAATCGGTGAGATTATCGAAGCAATCGATGTCGGCACTGCGCTCGACGATACGGGTGAGGATCTGCTGATCGCCGCGCTCGCCGAAGGGGCCGAGCGGTCAGCCGTTACGGCGGTCGAAGGATCGACGACACCCGCCAATCAGGCGTCGCGCGGGACGACTCGATCGGTCCGGCTCAACGTCGATCTGCTCGACCGGATGATGAGCGGCATGTCCGACATGGTGCTCGCCCGCAACGAGCTGGCACGGCGACTGCGCGACGAAGCGATTGATCCTTCGATTGAATCGGCGCTCGAACGGCTGTCGCTCACCGTGGCCGAGATGCGCGACACGGTCACCCGGACGCGCATGCAGAAGATCGATGCGCTGTTTTCCGCGCTGCCGCGCATGGTCCGCGATACCGCTGCCGAGCTGGGCAAGACGGTGTCGCTGACGATCGAAGGCGCCGATGTCGAGCTTGACCGCGAAATGATCGAGATGATGCGCGACCCGCTCGTCCACATCATCCGCAACGCTGTCGACCACGGCATTGAATCCGCCGCCGAGCGCGTTGCTGCTGGCAAGCGCGAGACCGGACGGCTGCTGGTATCGGCACGCCAATCGGGCAATCAGATCATCATCGAGATCGCCGACGATGGCCGCGGCATCGATGTCGAGCGGCTGATCCGCAAGCTCGCGTCGAGCGGCGACCGCAGCGAAGCGCAACTGCGCGCGCTTTCCGATTGCGCCAAGCTCGATCTGATCTTCGAACCGGGCGTCACGACCAAGAACGAAGTCACCGCGATTTCCGGGCGCGGCGTCGGCATGGATGTGGTCCGCGCGAACATCGAACAGATCGGCGGCCGAATCGACCTGAGCAATAGCCCCGGCAAGGGACTGGTGATCGCGATCCATGTCCCGCTGACGCTGTCGATCATCTCGACGATCGTGGTCGGCGCGCATGGCCAGCGCTTTGCCATCTCGCGTCAGTCGATCGAGGAAATCGTGACGGTGCGCGGCGATGCGGTGCGCGTTGACATGCTCGGTGACACGCCGATTGCCAATGTCCGTGATCGTCGACTGCCGTTGGTGTATTTATGTGCCACGCTGGGCATGGCCGAAGTGGCACCGGAGCCGCGACTGCTGGCGATCGTCAGCGTCGCTGGTGGCAGCTATGCGCTGGCGGTCGAGGAAGTGCTCGACACCGAAGAATTGGTCATCAAGCCTGCACCGCCGGCGGTGATGTCAACCGGGCTCTATGCCGGGCAGACGCTTCCCGACAGCGGCCGTCCGATGCTGCTCCTCGATTGCGCGGGCATCGCCACAGCGGCCGGCCTTAGGTTCGGGCGGGCGGCGGTGGTCGATGACACGATCGAGGACGCGGCACTCGCGCCACCCGCCGATACTGCGTTGCTGTTCATCGATCTTGATGGCGTGCGCCGCGTGGCGCGGCTGGCGGTGATCGACCGCGTCGAACCGGCCCGCACGGGCGACATCCGCTTCTCGGCGGGCAAGCTGCGGCTGTCGGTGGGTGATGCGATCGTACCGCTGGCAACCTCGCTCGCGCCCGATGCGATACAATCGATCTTCGACCACGAGGAAGTCAGCGTCCTCCGTATGGCCGATGGGTGCAGTGAAATTGGCTATGTAATCGCCGAGGCGCTCGACATTGTAACGCTCGATCAGGGCATTTTGGCCGCACGCACGCCGGGACTCATCGCCGGAGTGACGTCGATCGACGGCGAGCAGGTCGAGGTGCTCGACATCCACTGGCTGTTCGGTTCCTGTGGTGATGCCGCGACGTCGACCGCTGAACCGCCGCTGTGCCTTCTCGCGGGGGCCGAACTCGGTTGGATGGACACCTTCCTCCGCCCGGTCCTCGAAGCTTCGGGCTATCGCGTCGTGACGGCGCTGGCGAAGGATGAACGGCCCGCCGTGGTCCTCGCCATGGCCGATGAAGCGCCCACGCAGCTACCGGAGGCGCCGCTCCTCAAGTTGCGGCGTGATGTCGCGGGCGGCAACGACAGCATTTATCGCTATGATCGGGCTGCCGTGCTCGAAGCGCTCGACGCGCGTTGCACAAAAAGGGTGGGGTGATGGCCGATCTGTTCCTGATTGCCCGGATCGCCGGACGCACCGTCGCGATCGATTCGAACCAGGTCGATTCGGTGGTCGACATCGGGGAGATCATCCCCGTGCCGCGGGCCGGACAGGAAGTACGCGGCCTCGCCGCGTTGCGCAGTCGGGTGGTTACGGTGATCGATACCTGCGCCGCGCTGGGCTTGCCGCCATCGGGTCACCCGACGTCGCGGGCAGTGATCCCACTGGTCGATGGGCATCATTATGCGGTTCTGGTCGACTCGCTCGAGGATGTCGCGCCCTTTGCGACCCTGCCATTCGCCGCCGGAGTGGCGCTCGACGGCGGCTGGGCACGAGTCGCTTGCGGGGTAGTCGAGCGCGATGGTGATGCGGTGCTGGCAATTGACTTGCGCCTGCTCATTCCGGGCACTGTTCTCGCGGAGTAATTGGCAAGATTAACCCAATACTCATGCTTTTGCGGCACATTTATGCTGGATTTCAACGGGGTCAAATTTCATGAAAACCTGCCTTGTGGTCGACGATTCGAAGGTTATCCGCAAGGTTGCGCGGCATATCCTGGAGACGCTCGATTTTCGCGTGACTGAAGCTGGCGATGGCCAGGAAGCACTCGATTCCTGTCTTGCGTCGGCCCCTGATGTCATCCTGCTCGACTGGAACATGCCGGTGATGAGCGGGATGGATTTCCTGCGCGCGCTGCGTGACAGCAAGGTAAGCCAACGCCCCAAGGTGGTATTCTGCACCACGGAAAACGGCATGGCCTTTATCCGCGCGGCGATTGAGGCCGGTGCCGACGAATATGTCATGAAGCCGTTCGACCGCGAGACCCTTGCGAGCAAGCTCCAAATCGTCGGTATGGCCTGATCGCG
>JAIETY010000155.1 GCA_019744885.1 Sphingomonas sp. | reverse complement strand
GCCATAAAGCGTGCCCGGCGGGGCGGGCGTCCAGCCGCGACACAGCGCCGAAAAACCAACGACGCACAGCCCCATCGCGATCACCGATTGCGGGGCATATTTGGCCGAGGTATGCCCGCCGAGCAGCGCGTTGATCGCCACCGATCCGATCGCAACGCCGATCGAAAACAGCGCAATGACGAGCGTGGTGACGGCTTCGTCGGCGGTCAGCACATTTTTGACGAGCGCCGGGAACACGACGATCAGCACCGCGCCCATCGACCAGAAGAAGCTGATCGCGCAGATCGCCATGAACAGCCGGGGGATGTGCATGGTGGCGCTCACCACCCGCCACGACGACGACAGCGGATTATAGCTGACCTTGAGCATCGGCCCGAGCCGGGGCGCGGCTGGCACCAGCATCGCGGTCAGCCAGCCGACCAGCGCAATCGTGAGTACCGCGACAACGGTGACTTCGGCCGGCAATTTGGCCAGCACACCCGCCATCACCGTGCCCGACAGGATCGCGAGATAGGTCGCGGCTTCAACGAGACCGGTCCCGCCAAGCACTTCGTCTTCGTGCAAATGCTGCGGCAGGATCGCATATTTGATCGGGCCGAAGAAGGTCGAATGAATGCCAAGCCCGAGCACCGCGAGCAGCATCAGCGCGATTCCCGCCGTCGAATAGCCGGCATGCGCGATCAGCAATCCGGCCGAGCCGACGATCATGATCAGGATTTCGGCGGTTTTGACGATGCGGATGATCCGCGCCTTGTCATAAGTGTCGGCCAATTGCCCCGACAGCGCCGACAGCAGGAAAAAGGGCAGGATGCCGAACGCGGTCGCGAGCGCGTTGAAATTCTGCTCCATCCGCGCGTCGTTATAGATTTGATAGGTCGCAAACAGGACCATCGCCGTCTTGAACAGATTGTCGTTGAACGCGCCGAGAAACTGGGTGGTGAACAGCGGCAGGAAACGGCGCTCTTTGAGTAACCCGAGCGCATTCAGCATGGCAAATTTCGAGACCTTTATGGCGATTCTGTGAAAGCCGCATAGCCGAGGTGTCGCAAATGCGGCAATCTGTTTCGTGGGGGTGCTTTCATGCCGCTGCGCGCACGGCTAGAGCGGCACGGTGTTGACCCTGCCCAATATCCTGACGCTCAGCCGCATTGTCGCGGTGCCGCTGCTTGCGCTGCTGCTGTGGTGGCCCAATTGGACCGCAGGCTATGCGGCGGCGTTCGCGCTCTACTGCGTGCTCGGCGTCACCGATTATCTCGACGGCTATCTCGCGCGCGCACAGGGAACTGTGTCGAAGCTTGGGATTTTCCTCGATCCGATCGCCGACAAGGTCATGGTCGCCGCCGTCATCCTGCTGCTGGTCGCGGTGCGCGCGATCGAGGGGGTGCATGTGATTGCGGCGCTGGTGATCCTGCTGCGCGAGATCGCGGTGTCGGGCCTGCGCGAATTCCTTGCCGGATTGCAGGTATCGGTGCCGGTGTCGATGCTCGCCAAATGGAAAACGACGCTGCAGATCGTCGCGCTCGGCGCGCTTATTTTGGCGGGGGCGCTGCCGGGAGTCGCGTGGATTGGCACGGTCGGCTTGGCCGCGCTGTGGCTGGCGGCGGTGCTGACATTGGTGACCGGCTATGACTATCTGCGCGTCGGCCTGCGGCATATGGAGTGAGTGATCGTGCGCCCGAAACTCATTCCCGACCCTATCCCCGTTCGTGCTGAGCCTGTCGAAGCACCGTCTTTCTTCTTCAACCTCACCGCAAAAGAAGGACGGCCCTTCGACAAGCTCAGGGCAAACGGTTTGGGATCGAGGTCGTGGATGAATGCCTCAGGTCGTTTCGTGAATCGGAGCATTAGTGCATGACGATCGACATGCTCTATTTCGCCTGGGTGCGCGAAGCGATTGGGATGGGGTCGGAGCGCGTGACGCCGCCTGCGGACGTCGCGACGATCAGCGACCTGATCGACTGGCTGAGCGCGGCGAGCGACGGCCACGCGCGCGCCTTTGCCGATCGCGACCGGCTGCGCGCGGCGATTGACCAGAATTTCGTCCCCCTCGACTCGGCGATTGCGGGCGCGCGCGAAATCGCGCTCTTCCCACCGGTGACGGGCGGATGATCCGCGTTGTCGTCACCGACCAGCCGATTGATCTCGCGGCTGAACTCGCGCGCGTCGAAGTAGCGGGGGCAGGGGGCATCGCAAGCTTCACCGGGCTGGTCCGCGCCGACGACGGCGTCACCGCGCTCGAACTCGAACATTATCCCGGCGCGACCGAAGCCGCGCTGACGGCGCTCGCCACGCAAGCGCGCGATCGCTGGGATTTACTGTCCGTGAGTGTCGTCCACCGCGTCGGGCGGATGGCGCCGGGGGACCGGGTCGTCTTCGTCGGCACGGCGGCAGCGCACCGCGCGCCCGCGCTCGATGCCTGCGCGTTCCTGATCGACCGGCTCAAGGCCGACGCGCCGTTCTGGAAGCGCGAAGTGTTGGCCGAGGGCGCGCGCTGGGTCGAAGCGCGCGCAGGCGACGATACCGCCGCCGCGCGCTGGGCCGGTCCTACGGCGGACCGGCCTGCTGACTGACAGACCTCGTCGCTTATGCCCACCCCCCGTTCGTTTCGAGCGCAGTCGAGAAACAGGCGGCTCGCGATGCCAACCGTGTCTCGACTTCGCTCGACACTAACGGGATGGGGGGGAATCCAATTCTGCCGACGCTAACGCCAAACAGAACCGGCAAACGTGTCACCTCGAGTATCGTCAAGGTGACGCGCCCGTGCGCCTCAATCCAGCTTCGGGATCAGCACGCCGTTGATGACATGGACCACGCCGTTCGACTGGCGCACGTCAGGGATCTCGACATAGGCGGGGTTGCCGTTCGAATCGGTCAGTTTGACCGCGCCTCCGTCGAGCTCGACCGTCAGCGGCTGGCCCGCGACTGTCGTCAGTACCGCCTTGCCGCCGCCCGCCTTGATCATGTCGAGCAACTGCAGCCCGCTGATCGCGCCCGGCACGACGTGATAGGTCAGGATCTTGGTGAGCGTGGGCTTCGATTCGGGCTTCAGCAGCGCGTCGACGGTGCCGGGGGCGAGACGGCCGAAGGCGTCATTGGTCGGCGCAAAAACGGTAAAGGGGCCGGGGCCGACGAGCGTTTCAACGAGGCCCGCCGCCTTTACCGCCGCGACCAGCGTCGACAGATTGGGCGCCGCCGCGGCATTTTCGACGATCGTCTTGTCGGCAAACATGTCGGCGCCGCCGACCTTGGGGTTGGGGGCAGCCGCCGGTGCAGCAGGAGGCGTCGGCGCGGGGGCGGACTGAGCCTGCGCGATGATCGGCGCGGCAGCGAGCGACAGAATCGAAAAAAGCATTGCTTACTCCGTGAGGGGTTCGGCCCGCGACCGGACGGCGAGCGCCTGTCAGATACGAGTTGAAGTCAGTTTGGTTGCAATTTTGCGACGATGCAAGGTGCCGCGACGGCACCGCGCCTGATCAGCGTGCGGCCGCCAGTATCTCGGCCAGCAAGCGGAAATCACGCTCACGCGGCGAGGCGCGGCGCCAGATCAGCGCGATGTCGCGCGTCGGATGGACGGCATCAAGCGGGCGCGCGGCAACGCGGGTATGCGCGAGGATCCCCGCCTCAATCGCCATCTCGGGCAGGATCGTCACGCCCAATCCATTATCGACCATCTGCACGATCGTGTGGAGCGACGTGCCCAGCATCGTCGCTTCGGCGCGCAATTCGGGCCGGTTGCACGCCGACAGCGCGTGATCCTTCAGACAATGCCCGTCTTCGAGCAGCAGCAGCCGCGTCTCGTCGATGTCGGCGGCGGCAATGCTGGTCGGGCAGGGGGCATATTCCTGCTCGGGGAAAGCAACAAATAGCCGGTCGGCGAACAACGGCGCCGACGCGACGTCGCCGCTGGCAAAGGGCAGCGCCAACAGCACGCAATCGGTGCGGCCATTGTGGAGCCCCTCGCACGCGGGTCCGCTCGGTTCCTCGCGCAGATAGAGCTTCAGATCGGGATAGTCGGTGCGCAGCCGGGGCAGGATGCGCGGCAGCATGAAGGGGGCGATTGTCGGGATCACGCTCATCCGCATGTCGCCCGACAGCGGCTGACCGGCCGCGCGCGCGAGATCGCCGAGTTCCTCGGCTTCACGCAGCACCCGGCGCGCCTTGTCGGCGATGCGCTCGCCCACCGGCGTGAAGCGCACGACGCGGCGGGTGCGCTCGACCAGCGTGACGCCGATCAGTGTCTCAAGCTCGCGCAGGCCCGCCGACAAGGTCGATTGCGTCACGAAACACGTGTCCGCCGCGCGCCCGAAATGGCCATGATCGCGCAGCGCGACCAGATATTGCAACTGCTTCAGCGTGGGCAGATAGGTCGTCATGATTGATCGCTCCAATCGATCAATTACGTCGAACAGAGCTATCTGTCCACTTAATCGCCCCGCGTCAGTGCAGCGCCCGCCAGATCGTATAGCCGCTGGTGATCGTCAGCAGCGCGCCCACCAGCGCCATCAGCGGGCGCGCAGGCACGCGCTTGGCGATCACCGCGCCGAACGGGGCGGCGGCAAGCCCGCCGATCAGGATCCCGGCGGTGGCGACCGTAAACGCGGCAAAGCCCATTGTCGCGATGAAGGTCGCCGAGATCGTCGCGGTCAGGAAGAATTCGGACGTGTTGACCGTACCGATCGTGCTGCGCGGGCTCGCGCCTTGCACCAGCAGGTTTGAGGTAACGACCGGTCCCCAGCCGCCGCCGCCAACCGCGTCGAGGAAGCCGCCGACGAAGCCGAGCGGGCCGACAATGCGCGGCTCGCGCAGCTTCGGCGCCCCCCGCCACGCGCGGTACAGCAGGTAAAGCCCGACCAGCGCGAGATAGGCCATCACGAACGGCTTGGCGACGCCGGCATCGAGCCCGGCGAGCACATAGGCCCCAAGCACGCCGCCGATCATGCCGGGGATTACAAGCCGCCGGAACAGCCGCCAGTCGACGTTGCGGTGGATCACATGGCTCACGCCCGAGGCGGCCGTGGTGAAGGTCTCGACCGCGTGGACACTCGCCGAGGCGACGGCTGGCGATACCCCCATGATGCTGACGAGCAACGTCGAATTGACCACGCCGAACGCCATGCCCAGCGCGCCATCGATCGCTTGTGCCACGAAGCCGACCGCAATGAACGGGAGCAGGCTGGTCAAATCCCAAGACAATCGGCGGGTCCTATCCGGTTTCGACGATCAATGCCGCCGCAAAACAGCGCAACGCTAGGCGCCGTCAAAATTTCCGACAAGAAAGATAGGATTTGTGGCGCTAAACGCCGCGACCAACGGGTCATGGATTTCGTCGAACGGAGTGACTAGATATCGCACTCACGAGCCTGAAATGGATTGCGGCCGATGTTTGAGCGCCTGACCAATTATCTCGATTCGATCAAGGCGCGCGATCCGGCGCCGCGGTCGCGCTGGGAAATCCTGCTCTATCCCGGCGTCCTCGCGCTTGGCCTGCACCGCGTCGCGCATAGCCTGTATCGGTCGGAGCTCTATTTCCTCGCGCGCTTCGTCAATCATCTGTCGCGCTTCCTCACCTCGATCGACATCCACCCCGGCGCGACGATCGGCCGCAATTTCTTCATCGACCACGGCTTCACCGTGATCGGCGAGACGGCAAAGATTGGCGACAATGTAACGATCTACCAGTGCGTGACGCTCGGCGGCACCAGCCCCGACAATGGCGTCGCGGGCAAGCGCCACCCGACTTTGGCCGACAATGTCATCATCGGATCGGGCGCGCAAGTGCTCGGGCCGATCACGGTGGGGACCGGCGCGCGCGTCGGCGCCAATGCGGTGGTGACCAAGGATGTCGTGCCCGGCGCCGTCATGGTCGGCATCCCCGCGCGCCCGACGATGATCGAGGGCGGACGCAGCGAGACGGGCTTCGTCCCCTATGGCACGCCGTGCCGCGACATGTTCGACCCCGAAACGCAGAAGTTCGAGCTGCTGCGCTGCGAGATGGACCAGCTCCGCAAGGAACTGGCCGCCCTCAAGGCCGAGCGCGACGGCCACGGGCCTGAGGAGCTGCGCGACCGCGCCTGATGGGGACGGTGACGCCCTTTCCGGTGCCGTCCGGACGCGCGCCGGCCCAGGTCGGGTTCGAGCGCGCCGAACTGACCCGCATCCTCGATCTCTACGGCCGGATGGTCGCGGCGGGTCATTGGCGCGACTATGCGATTGACTTGGGCCGCGACGCCGCCGTCTTCGCCGCCTTCCGCCGCGCCACCGAACGCCCCGAGTTCCGGATCGAGAAGCGCCCGGCGCTGCGCGGCAAGCAGGGGATGTGGGCGCTGATCGGCGAGCAAGGCGCGGTGCTGAAGCGCGGGCATGAGCTGGCGCCGGTGCTCGCCCCGGTCGAGCGGCGCCTGCTGAAGCTGGTGGCGGAGTAGCGGGGCGGCCCGCGACCATCTGCCGCACTCTCGTCACCCCGGCCTTGTGCCGGGGCCCACGGCGCAACCGGACGAGCCGCTCAAGCCTCGATCGTCTCGCTTGCGGCCCAGTGGGCCCCGGCACAAGGCCGGGGTGACGGTGAGGGCTCTAGTCGACCGTTAAGACCGAGCGTGGTCATCCGCATGCCGACACTCGACATGCCTGCCATCCTTGTTCCATGACGCCATGATCAACGCCGGCATAGTTGGGGAAGTAGTGGTGACCGATCTAATGTGGACGTTCGCTGCGCTCGTCGCAGTTATCCTGTGTGCGATACGGGCGCTTCTAGACCTGCGCGAACGTCGCTATCTGTGGGCCGCCACGAGCGTTGCAATTGCAGCAGTTATTCTGCTCGCTCCGACGAGACCAGTTTCGGTGACCATCCCGATCGCTGATCGGCGGTAGCGGTTCGACAAATCTATCAAGCTCTGGGAATTGAACAACGTCACCCCCCACAAAAATCCCCCGGTGGCCTAAACCACCGGGGGTGAAGTTTCGTACCAACCGGGCTGAGGGGCAAACTCAGGCCGGGACCATCGTCTGCACCGGGGGCAGGCGATCCTTGAGGCCACCGAGCAGCGCGACCACCGCCCGCCGCATCTGGTGCCAGAATACCGAGAGCGTCAGCAGCGCCGAGCCGATGACGAAGGCGGTGAGCGCCGCGCTCAATTCGACCGCGCCGGTCTGCTGAATGAGGCCGTACATCGCGTATAAGACATAAGCGAGACTCGACACGAGCAGCGCGCGGCGGTCGACCGCCAGCGCCACGAAGGCGAACACTAGATACAGGGCGATCACCAGCAGCGCGCGCACCGCATCGACGTCATTGTTGAGCACGCCGAGCATGTGGAAGATCGGATGCGCGATCAGCGGGGCGGCGGCGAGGTGCAGCCAGAACGCCACGTCCGAACGGCGCGTGCGGCGCTCGCGGTCGGACACGTCCCACCACATCGCCAGCGCAAACACGCCGAGGCCACCCGCCAGTGCGATCGGGTACATCGCGTCGGGCTTCAGCCCCAGCGCGCCCGCGACCGTCGCCGCCACCGTCGCGACCAGCGCCAGCGCGCCTGCCGCCACCGTAATCGGCACCATGAACCGGCGCCAGTGCAGCCAGGTCGCGCCCGCCGTCACCAGCGCAATGCCGCCCGCGATCAGCGCGCCCGTCCGCTCGGGCACATCGACTTCGAGCCGCACCAGCACGCCGATCATCGTCGCGGCGACACCCCCGGCAAAAGCGAGCAGCAGCAGGATCGACGGCAGCGCCATCCGCCGCTTCCGTGTGAAATACTCCGCGAACAGCCACGCCGAAGCCGCCACCGCCGCGCCGCCCAAGGGCTGCATGATCTGCCAGCCGATCTGCCCGATCGCGCCGAGCGACAGCGCCAGCGCAATCGCCACGAAGATATCGTTGAAGCCGGTCAACAGCTTGAACTGCTCTTCGTCGACCGCCGGCGCCTGACGCAGCCCCGCGGTATGGTTGCGGAACGCGGCGGCGGCTTCCGGAGTCATCACCCCCGCCGCCACCGCATTCTCGATATCGCTTTCACTATACATGGCCAGTCCTTCCCTGTTTGGGAGGGGCGTAGCACAAGTGTGTTGGTGAGGCAATACGGTAAGATGGGGAAGCCGCGCCTCAGGCTGCGAGCTTCAGCCGCTCGATTTCCTGCGCGAATTCAAAGCGGAGTTGAGTGGCTTCGTCGGCGGTCGTAATCCGCCGACCAAGGCTTTCGTTTTTATTTTGTTCTTGCGATCTAGGGCAAACCCTGGCATTTTGCCAAAAATCTACCCAGCGGAGTACCGGATGACCCAGCTTTCCTTCTTTGAACTGCGTCAACTCAGCGGCATGAGCATCGAGGAGCTGGCCCCCGAGCTGGGCTATTCGGCGAGCACGGTTTACCGGTGGGAGCGCGGCGAGACCGCCCCAAAGGCAGCGGTATATCGTGCGCTGGAAACATTGATCCGGTACAGCCGACCTGATCATTCACCGCAACGCGCCAACGGCACAACGGCATTTCGCTTTGTCGACCTGTTTGCGGGCATCGGCGGATTGCGGATAGGATTTCAGGGGATCGGCGGTCATTGCGTCTTTACGTCAGAATGGGACCGGAACGCCCAGGAAACCTATCAGCGCAATTTTCGCGACAATCACCCCGTGCATGGCGATATTCGCCGCTATTCAGAAAATCCGGACCTTGTCCCCGAACACGATGTCTTGCTGGCAGGCTTCCCATGCCAGCCTTTTTCCATCGCGGGCGTTTCGAAGAAAAACGCGCTCGGTCGTCCGCACGGCTTCCTGTGCGATACCCAGGGCACACTGTTTTTCGACACTGCCCAGATCATTGCGCATCACCGGCCCGCTGCATTTGTTCTGGAAAACGTCAAGAACCTCGAAGGACATGACGGCGGCAAGACGTTCGCGACGATCCTGAACGTGCTTAGAAACGAGCTAGACTATCACGTCCAGACCCGCGTCATCAGTTCGGCGCCTTGGGTGCCGCAGAAGCGCGAACGCATTTTCATCGTCGGATTCCGCGAGCGCTCCGGGTTCGATCTTGACGGACTTGAACTGCCTTCCGCCGAAAGCGGTCCGAAGCTCGGCAGTATCTTGCAGCCGCATGACGAGGTCGA
>JAIETY010000151.1 GCA_019744885.1 Sphingomonas sp. | reverse complement strand
GCCGAGCGGCAGGGCAAGCCCGCGATGCTCCGGCTGTCGGTCGAAGGCGGCGGTTGCTCGGGCTTCCAGTATAAATTTGGTCTCGCCGAGGCGATTGAACCCGACGACGCGGTGGCAGAGACTGCGGGCGTAAAGCTCGTGGTCGATTCGGTCAGCCTTGATCTGGTGCGCGGCGCGGCGGTCGATTTCGTCGAAACGCTGGGTGGCACGGCGTTTCGGGTCGAGAATCCGCAGGCGGCCTCAGGCTGCGGCTGCGGCTCCAGCTTCGCGGTCTGATCAGCGCCCGCGCGTGAAAATCGTCAGCTTCAACGTCAACGGCATCAAGGCGCGACTGCCGCGCTTGGTTGAATATCTGACCGAGCAAAAGCCCGATATCGTCTGCCTGCAGGAACTTAAATCCTCGGACGACACGTTGCCCGTGAGCGACATCGAAGCGGCGGGCTATGGCGCGGTGTGGCACGGGCAGAAGGGTTTTAACGGCGTTGCGATTCTCGCCCGCGGCACCACTCCGGTCGAGCGGCAAAAGGGGCTCGGCGGCGAGCCCGAGGACGACCACAGCCGCTATATTGAGGCCGAGGTTGACGGACTGGTCGTTGCCTCCATCTATCTCCCCAATGGCAATCCGCAGCCGGGGCCGAAATTCGAGTACAAGCTGCGCTGGATCGACCGGCTGCGCGCACGGGCGCTCGAGCTGCTCGCTGAGGAGCGGCCAACGGTGCTCGCGGGCGACTATAACGTCATTCCCAACGACGATGACACCTTCTCGGTCACCGCAATGGCGAGCGATGCACTGATGCAGCCCGAAAGCCGCGCAGGGTTCCGCGCGCTGGTGGCGCAGGGCTGGACCGATGCGTTGCGGACGCGGCATCCGCGCGGCGGTGTGTGGACCTTCTGGGATTATCAGGCGGGCGCGTGGCAGCGCGATGCTGGCTTTCGCATCGACCATCTGCTGCTCAGCCCGCAGGCCGCCGACCGGCTGGTCGATGCTGGTGTCGACAAGGAGTATCGCGGGCGCGAAAAAGCCAGCGACCATGCGCCGACCTGGGCAGTGTTGCGCGATCGCTGAACGATCGGGGGGAGAAGGGGAATGGCCAGGGTCTGGCGCCGCGCACTCGCGTTGGCAGCGGTCGCAGGCGCGAGTCCCGCGCTCGCCGACGAACGCGACTATTGCCCCGCGCGGCCAGGGCTCGGCACACCCGCCTGCACGATTGCGCCGGGGCGGTTATCGGTTGAAACCGGGCTGGTCGACTGGACCCGCGACGATACGCCCGACAGCCGCACCGATGGCTTCACGATCGGCGATACGCTGGTGCGCGTGGGGGTGACCGATCGTATCGAGTTGCAGGCCGAATGGGTGCCCTATGGCAGCCAGCGGGTGCGCGACCGCGCGAGCGGCGCCGTCACCCGTACCGACGGCGTCGGGGATCTGACCTTGGGTTTCAAGGCCAACCTGAAAAATCCTGACGGCAGCGGCTTTTCGATCGCGGTGCAGCCCTTCGTCAGCGCACCGATCGGCCGATCGCCCGCCGGGGCGGGGGATTGGGGCGCTGGCGTGCTCGTGCCGATGAGCTGGGATCTGGGTCACGACCTGAGCCTGCAAGTGACGCCCGAAATCGATGCGGCAGTGAATGAAAGCGGCCGCGGGCGGCATCTGGCCTATAGCGCGATTGTCGGTCTGGGCTTTCCGATTACCGGCAAGCTGTCAGGCACGGTCGAATATCAGGCATTGCGCGATGACGATCCGGGCGGCGCGACGACGCAACATCTGGCCTCGGCGTCGATCGGCTGGATGCCGACCGGGGATTGGCAAGTCGATGTCGGCGCCGTGATCGGGCTGAACCGGTCGAGCACCGATGCCGAGCTCTATGTCGGACTGTCGCGCCGATTCTAACTTTTGGGGCCATTCGCCAAAACTTAGTGAATTACCGTTGCAGTACGGCGATGCGCAATTATTCAAGGTATTGATATTAAATATAATATTCGCTTGGCATGGCTAATGCAGAGCTTCGGGTGCGGCGCCCCCGACCGCATTTTTCCAGGAGAATATCATGTTCTTGCGTACGCGTTTTGCCGGCAGCCTCGGCGCTGCCATCGCCGCCGGTTTGCTCGTCGCGGCGTTCGGCCCTGCCACCGCCGCCCCGCAGCCGGGTCGTACCACCCAGACCGACAAGGTCGTCGGCAATAACACGACGGCTGCCACCCCTGATCGCAAGATCGACACGCGCCGCTATTGCATGCGCTACACCCCGACGGGATCGCGCATCGAAAGGCAGCACTGCCAGACCAGGGCCGAATGGGGCGCCGAAGGCGTCGACGTCGACAATCCCGACCAGTGATGGCTCGGGGACCGCGGCGCCTGACGACAGGCGCCGCGGGGTCCCGATCACAGCGCCTTGGCGTAGATTTGGTAGATGCGGTTGACGTGGCTGTCGATCGCGTCGGCAATTGCGTTCATGCCCTGATTATCGTCGAGCACCCAGCCGATTTCGCCGCGAGACGCGCCATATCTAGTCACCGACGCGCGGCGGATATATTCGATCATCATGAAGGCGAGCTGGCTCGCCATCCGCGATGCCTGCAAGCGCTTGACCACTCCCATCAACGGGACGCGCATCGTCCGCACCTTGGGCTTGCGCAACCACAGCAGCAGCTTGGCCCAGCCGAAGGGGAATAAATTGCCCTTCAGCGGGGCGATGGCTTCGTTGAGATCGGGCAGGGTGATCATGAACGCGACCGGCTCGCCGTCGAGTTCGGCGATGCGGATCAGGTCGTTGAACACGATCGGCTTTAGTTTCTTGCCGACATCATCGATCTCGGGCTGGGTGAGCGGCACAAAGCCCCAGTTATCGGCCCAGGCATCGTTGAGGATGCCGAGGATGATCGCGGCTTCGCGCTGGAACTGGGTGCGGTCGACTTCGCGGATGCGAATGCGCGCGTTCTTTTCACCAGCCGCGACGATGCGCTGGACGATCGGGGGAAATTGCTTGCTGATGTCGAGTTCATAGGTGACGAGCTGCTTTTCGGGCGCATAGCCCGCGCTTTCGATCCAGCCTTGGTAGCGCGCCGGGTGATGCCCCATCATGACCGTCGGCGCGTGATCATGCCCCTTGATCAGCAGCCCCGGCTCTTCCCAGATCGACATGCTGACCGGGCCGAGCGCGCGCGCCATGCCTTGTTCGCGCAGCCAATCCTCCGCCTTGGCGATCAGCGCGTGCGCGACGGCTTCGTCGGTTGCGTCGAACAGCCCCCAGAAGCCGACACCGGGGCCAAAGCCGCGCCCGGCGGGCATCTCGAGTGCCAGCGTGTCGAGATGCGCCGAAATCCGCCCGACCGGCACGCCCCCTTGTTCGGCAATGAAAAGCTGCGCCTTGGCATGGCTGAACCAGCCATTTTTTTCCGGCGTGATGAGTTCGACCGCTTCACTTTTGAGCGGGGGTACCCAATTGGGGTCCTGCGCGTTGAGCCTGAAGGCGATGTCGACGAACAGCTTGCGGTCGGCTTTGGTAGCGACGGGGCGGATCGAGAGAGCAGAGTTGGACACGAAGATCACTTTCGTCAAAAGTCGCACGCAGGTCCGGCGTTTGTCCGCCACTGTCAAGCAGCCGGGCATGGCGGCGGCGTGGCAAGCGTGCCACCGTGTGGCCACTTTTTTTGCGCAGGGACGATGGGATGGATAGTCTTTCGCTCAAGCCCGCCGTTGCCGACGCCGCGTCGCGTGCCACCGTCCGCCCGGTATCGGGGCGTATCGCCGACGACATGGCAATGCTGCGCGCCGCCGCTGAGCTGACGCGCGACCTGCACGCGGCGAACCCGCGCATCTATTGGACCGATTTCCTGCTGTCGGTGGCGATCGGCTATGCCGCGCTGGCGACGGCGATTTTCGCCGGGCCGTTGTGGCTGGCGATTCCGGCCGGTGTGCTGTCGATGCTCGCGCTCTACCGCGCCGAAAGCTTCACCCATGAAGTCAGTCATATGAAGCACAGCAGCGTGCCCGGTTTCCGGCTGGCGTGGAACCTGCTGATCGGCATCCCGATGCTGGTGCCGTCGTTCATGTATGAAGGCGTCCATAATCTTCACCACGCGCGCACGCGCTATGGCACGGTCGACGATCCCGAATATCTGCCGCTCGCGCTGATGAAGCCGTGGACGCTGCCGACTTTTGTCCTGGCCTCGCTGCTGGCGCCGATTGCGCTGATTTTCCGGTTCGCGGTGCTCGCGCCGCTGTCGCTGGTGATCCCCGCTTTGCGGCGCGCGGTCGTCGCCCGTTATTCGGGGCTGGCGATCAACCCGCAGTTCCAGCGCCGCGCGCCCGAAGGCGAAGCGCGGACGCTCTGGCACCGGCTTGAGCTCGCGACGAGCCTGTGGGCGATTGCACTGGTGACGATGGTGGCGACCGGCGTGATCCCGCTGCGCGCTTTCCTGATCTTCCTCGCGGTGGTGTCGGCGGTCGCGGTGGTCAATCAGGTCCGCACGTTGGTGGCGCATCTGTGGGAGAATGACGGCGAGGCGATGACCGTGACCGCGCAATATCTTGACTCGGTCAATGTGCCCCCGCCGAGCCTGTTGCCGTTCCTGTGGGCGCCGGTGGGTTTGCGCTATCACGCGCTACATCACTTGATCCCGAGCGTCCCCTATCACGCGCTGGGCGAAGCGCATCGGCGGCTGAAGGCGACGCTCGACGCCAATTCGCCCTATCACCGCGCCAATTACAAGGGTTTGCCGGGGCTGGTGGTCAAGATCACGCGCAGCACATTGGTGCGCGGCAAGTAATTATTCCTCGGTCCTGACGAGCAGCACTTCGCCGATCAGCAGGAACAGCAGGAAGGGCGCCCAAGCCGCCAGCCACGGCGGATAGGCACCGATATTGCCGAGCGCGAGCGCGAAGTTATCGGCCATGAAATAGAGGAAGCCGAGCATCATCCCGATCACCGCGCGGATGAACAGCTTGCCCGATCGCGCCAGCCCGAAGGCCGCCACCGCCGCGAGCAGGGGCATCAGCACCGACGACAAAGGCGCGGATAACTTGTGCCACAGCGCGCCTTCGAGCGCTTTGGTCGGCCGCCCCGCATCACGCAGATCGGTGATCGCGCGATCGAGCGCGGCGAACGACAGGCCGTCGGCATTGACGTTGCTGAGCGTGAACTGATCGGGGCGGACACCGTGGCCGACGGTGACCGCGCCCAAGTGAGTCACGTGGCCGGTCGCGACGTCGAAGCGCACGGCCGGTGCGATCCGCCAACCGTCGCCATCGCGCTGGCCATGGCTCGCGCGAATGATCGCGCCGAGCGACCCGTCGGTGCGATCGTAGAGCGTGATGTTGCGCAAACGGGCGGCATCGCCGCGCCCCGACACTTGCTGCACGGACAACAGATCATCGCCGTCGCGCACCCAGATGTTGAGACGGTCGCCGCGATCGATCGGGAGCGGCGCGTAATTGATCTTCTTCCACTGGTCGAGCGTTGCGCTGGCACGACTGACGATGCGGTCGTTGAACGCGAACGAGACGACCGCGACGCCGAGCGCGGCGAGGATCAGTGGCGCGAGCACTTGATGCGCCGACAGCCCCGATGATTTCATCGCGATGACTTCGCTGTTGGCGTTCAATTGGCTGAGGCCGAGAATCGTACCAAGCAGCACCGAAAAGGGCAGGAAATTGGCGATGATCTGCGGCGTGCGCAGGCTGACATAGCGCAGCACTTCGGCCTCGCCATTGCCCTTATAGGCCAGGATTTTGCCCGATTCACCGAGCAGGTCGAGCGTCTGGAGGATCAGCACCAGTCCCGCGAGCACGACCAAGGTGCGCACGAGCATCATCCGCGCCATGTAGAAAGCGAGTGAGCGCGACGGGAAAAGTTCGAGTGTCATGATGCGGTGCGCGCCTTGCGATGACCGGGCAGGCGTGCGGCGACCAGCTTGCCAAGCTTCGATGCGCCGCGTTCGAGCCAGCCGATTGGCTGGCCACCGGGGACATAGGCAATCGTATAATACATCCAGATCACCAGCCCTGCGAACAGGATGAACGGCACCCACAGCGCAATCAGTGGATCGACCAGCCCGAGCGAGCCAAGCGACTGCGCATATTCGTTAATCTTGTGATAGGTGACGATGATCACGATCGACAAAAACACGCCAAGCGCCGAGGGCGAACGCTTGGGCGGCACACCCAGTGCGACCGCGAGCATCGGCAGCAGGAAGATCGTCGCGACTTCGACCAGCCGGAAATGGAACGCAGCGCGGCTGGTGTCGCGCAGTTCATCGGGCGCCGCCCGGTCGCCGCCGATCCGCGCAAGTTCGGGCAAGGTCAGTTCGAGATTGCGCCCGCCGCGCCCGCGAAAATTCTCCGGCTTGGGGAGTGGGATCGGCAGGTTGTGCGAGGTGAAGGTCAGCACGCGCGGCGCCTTGAAGCTTGGGTCGGCATCGACCAGCGTGCCTTGCGACAGGCGGAAGATAATTTCGTCGGGATTGCCGGTGGCGAAAAAGCGTCCGCTCGCGGCCGTGACCGCGAGCCAGCCGCCGTTGGCCTTGTCCTGATGGATGAAAATGCCCTTCAGATTGCGGCCCGAATCCTGGCTTTCCTCGATCCGCACGATTGCGCCGCGCGGGAAAGTGGTGAACTCGCCGACCTTGATCGACGCACCGAGCGCGCCGGTCCGCAGCTCGAATTGAAGCTGTTCATAGCCGTAGCGCGCCCAGGGCTGGACATAGCCGACGATCGCCAGGTTGATCAGCGCCAGCCCCAGCGCAAACATATAGGGCACGCGCAGCAGCCGATTATAGCTGATCCCGACCGCGCGCATCACGTCGAGTTCGGACGATGTCGCGAGCCGCCTGAACGCCAGCAGCACGCCAAGGAGCAGCCCGATCGGAATGCCGAGTCCCAGATATTCGGGCAGTAGATTGGCGAGCAATTGCCACACCACGCTCACCGGGCCGCCTTCGGTCGCAACGAAATCGAACAGGATGCGCATCCGGTCGAGCGCGAGCAACATCGACGCGATGACGAGATTGGCGATCAGGGGAACCGCGATCAGCCGGGCCATATAGCGATCGATCGAAGTCATGCGGGACGCTGATGGCCTGTACGAAGGGGGAAAGGCTTAATCCCCCGGCTATAGGCGCGCTTTATCGCGCCGTCAGCATCGAATTCGCGACCGCCCTTTGGTCGGAATCAGGCGATGGCGCCCACCGCACGGCCAGCGCCTTCGAACAGTGCCAGGATCCGCGCGACCTGCTCGGTCGTGTGTTCGGCACACAGCGAGCAGCGCAGCAGATAGGTACCGGCCGGCGTCGCGGGCGGGCGCGCCATGTTGACGTACAGCCCATTGTCGAGCAGCGCCTGCCACATCGCGACGGCTTGGGTCTGATCGTCGAGGATGATCGCGATGATCGCCGATTGCGGATTGGGCGTGCCGAGCTTGAAGCCCATTGCGGTAAGCCCGCCGTGGAGTTGACGCGCATTTTCCCACAAATGTGCGCGCTTGTTGTGCGCATGCATCAGCTTGCGGATCGAGGTGGCGGCGGTCGCGACCACGCTCGGCGGCAGGCTGGCGGTGAAGATATAGGCGCGGCAGGCAAGCCGGATCGCTTCGAACTTGGGATGGTTCGACACGCAGAAACCGCCGACGGTGCCGACCGACTTGGAGAAAGTGCCGACGACGAAATCGACATCGGCTTCGCAGCCCTGATCCTCGTAAACGCCGCGGCCGTGCGCGCCGAAAAAGCCCATCGAATGCGCTTCGTCGCTGAGCACCATTGCGCCATGCTTCTTGGCGACCGCGACCATTTCCTTGAGCGGTGCGACATCGCCGAGCATCGAATAAACGCCTTCGAGCACCACCAGCTTGCCGACATCTGTCGGCAGGCGGCCGAGGCGCTTGTCGAGATCGGCAACGTCATTGTGGCGGAAGCGGACAACTTCGGCATTGCCCTGCTGGCAGCCGTCATAGATCGACGCGTGGCTGTCGGCGTCGAGAATGATATACTCGCCCTTGCCGACGAGCGTCGAGATCATGCCCAGATTGGCCATATAGCCGGTCGAAAACACGATCGCGCCCGACATGCCGTAGAAGTCACGCAGCGCCTGTTCGACTTCCATATGATCACGGAAGGTGCCGTTGAGCATCCGGCTGCCGTTGGTGCCCGAGCCAAATTGGTCGAGCGCGTCCTTGCCCGCCTGGATGACATCGGGGTCGAAGGTCATCCCCATATAATTATAGGTGCCGAGCAGGATCGTTTCCTTGCCCTTGATGACCGCCACGGTCGGCGATTTCACTTCGTCCATCACGATCGCGAACGGGTCGGTGACGCCGGTGTCGAGCAGCGCCTGACGTTCGGCGATGATCGCATCGAACTTGCTCATCAGATCGCGCGGCGCAGTGGGCGCTTCGGCAATCGCAGTGATCTCGTTCATGGCGTCAGCCCTTCAGCTTGATGACGGCATCGACCAATTGGCCGACGGTTTCGATTTCGGCCTGCATGTTCATCGTGATGATGATGTCGAATTCATCCTCGATATTGGCGACGAAATCCATGACGGTCAGGCTGTCCCACTCCAGATCATGCTGGAAGCTGGTCGCGTCGGCGAGCGCGACGCCCTTTTTGTTGAACGGTTCGATCAGACCGGCAACGGTTTCGAAAATCGGGGTGCGCTCGCTCAACGTGCCGTCCTTGATGTGAGTGTGATGACTGCCCCTGCCAAGCAAATGCGGCGTCATTCTGGCAGGGTTATAGCAGGCCGTGGGCACGATACCATGCGGCTGTCACGGCAAGGCCTTGATCGGTCGCGATCTGCGGGGTCCAGAGGTCGGCGGGTGGGCGTTTGGCGGGGTCGATCACCCAGTCGGGGTGGGCGATATAGCGCGCGCGGTCGAGCGTCAGCCGGGCCTTGGTGCCGCGCAACGCCATGTCGGCGCGCGCTGCGAGCTTCAGCGCAGTGGCGGGCAGGGGGAGGGGCGTGACCCGCTTGCCAACGGCGCGACCGATCGCGCGCGCGTAATCGGCGTGGCTCCAGCCGAGCGATGTGCCGTCATCGGCTTCGTAGATCGTGCGGGGTGTCGGGTGCGTCGCCAGTGCCAGCAACAAGCGGCTGAGATCGCTGACTTCGATC
>JAIETY010000080.1 GCA_019744885.1 Sphingomonas sp. | reverse complement strand
TAAGCCCCACTGCTCACCGACCAACAATCTCAACATCCTTCTTTTAAGATTCTATAATGAAGTAAGGGAGAGCGATCTTGTCCGTACCAAAGCCTTTGCTCGCGACCTTGAAGGGCGAGCGTCATGAGCGCCGACCGATCTGGCTGATGCGTCAGGCCGGACGATACCTGCCCGAATATCGGGCGTTGCGCGCCGAAAGGGGCGGGTTTCTCGATCTGGTCAATGATAGCGATGCGGCGGCCGAAGTGACGATCCAGCCGCTCCGCCGGTTCGATTTCGATGCGGCCATCCTCTTTTCCGATATCTTGATGGTCCCCTCGGCCATGGGGCAGGATCTGCGTTTCGGGGCCGGCGAAGGGCCCGAGCTCAAACCCGCGCTGGTCGATCATGCGCTGGCGGCGCTGGAAGCGGTGCCTGAGCGGCTCGAGCCGGTTTATGCGACCGTGCGCAAGGTCGCCGCCCAGTTGGCCCCCACAACCACCTTTCTGGGCTTTGCGGGCAGCCCCTGGACGGTCGCGACCTATATGGTCGCAGGTCACGGCAGCAAGGACCAAGCCGAGACCCGCCGCTATGCCTATCGCGACCCCAAGGCTTTCGGTGAGATCATCGATGCGATTGCCGAGGTGACGGTCGAGTATCTGGTCGCGCAATTCGCCGCCGGGGTTGATGCGGTCCAGCTGTTCGATAGCTGGGCGGGGAGCCTCTCGCCGCAACAGTTTGAGGACTGGGTGATCGCGCCCAATGCCGCCATCGTCGCCAAATTGCGCGCGCGGGTGCCGCATGCGACGATTATCGGTTTCCCCAAGGGCGCCGGCGCCAAGCTGGTGGCTTATGCAACCCAAACCGGCGTCGATGCGCTGGGGCTCGACGAAACGCTAGATCCGGTCTGGGCCAATAGCGTCCTACCGCCCGAAATGCCGGTGCAGGGCAACCTCGATCCGCTCGCGCTGATCACCGGCGGTGAGACGCTCGACCGCGCGATCGACCGCGTACTCAACGCCTTCCCCGAAAGGCCGCATGTCTTCAATCTGGGCCACGGGATATTGCAGGATACCCCGATCCCGCATGTCGATGCGCTGGTGGCGAGAGTGAGGCGATAGCATGGCGGGTTGGTTGGGCAGCGCTTACCCCTGGGTGAAGACCGCGCATCTGGTGTTTGTGATTTTCTGGATGGCCGGCTTGTTCATGCTGCCGCGCTACCTCGTCTATCATCAGGAAGACGGGCTGACCGGACCACAAGCTGAACGCTGGATTGAACGCGAATCGAAGCTGCGATCAATCATCCTGGGTCCATCGCTGGTGGTGGTGTGGGTGCTCGGACTGATGCTCGCCGCGCATGTGGGGTTATTCAGTGGCGTGCCGCATCTCGGTTGGCTGCATAGCAAGCTGGTGATCGTGCTGCTGCTGAGCGGCTTCCACGGCTGGGCGGTGGGCTATTCCAAGGCGCTGGCGAAGGGGCAGGCAAAGCTCTCCGGTCGAACGCTGCGGTTGGCGAACGAAATCCCCGGCGTGTCGGTCGCGCTCATCGTGATGCTGGCGATCGTCCAGCCCTTCTGACCGCAATCTGTGGGCGCGTTGCTTGACTTGGCCGCGCCCGATGCCTAATTCTTTAACCAACCTATGCGGTGCTGATGTGCAGCGCATAGCGTATCCTCCAGCCTCGTCGTGCCCTTCTCGCCGACCGATGCGCTCCCCCGCCTGATCTGCCTCTTTCCCGGAAATCTCCCCATGCATCTCGCCGACCTGAAGAAAAAAACCCCCGCCCAGCTCGTCGAGATGGCCGAATCGCTCGGGGTCGAAAGTGCCTCGACCTTGCGCAAGCAGGATCTGATGTTCGCGATCCTGAAGGTCCAGGCGGAAAATGGCGAGCAGATCATGGGGCTGGGCACGATCGAAGTGCTGCCCGACGGGTTCGGTTTCCTGCGCTCGCCCGAAGCCAATTATCTGGCGGGACCGGACGATATCTACATCTCACCCAACCAGGTCCGCAAATTCGGGCTGCGTACGGGCGATACCGTCGAAGGCGAAATTCGCGGGCCGAAGGATGGCGAACGCTATTTCGCGCTGACCCGGCTGACGTCGGTTAACTTCGACGATCCCGAAGCGGTGCGTCACCGCGTCAATTTCGACAATCTGACGCCGCTCTATCCCGACGAGAAGCTGACGCTCGACCCCTATGACCCGACCGTCAAGGACAAGTCGGCCCGCGTTATCGACATCGTCAGCCCGCAGGGCAAAGGCCAGCGTGCGCTGATCGTGGCACCGCCGCGCGTCGGCAAGACCGTGCTGCTCCAGAATATCGCCAAGGCGATTACCGACAATCACCCTGAAGTCTTCCTGATCGTGCTGCTGATCGACGAGCGGCCCGAGGAAGTGACCGACATGCAGCGCAGCGTGAAGGGTGAAGTCATCAGCTCGACTTTCGACGAACCTGCGCAGCGCCACGTTCAAGTTGCTGAAATGGTTATTGAAAAGGCCAAGCGTCTGGTCGAGCACAAGAAGGACGTCGTGATCCTGCTCGATTCGATCACCCGGCTTGGCCGCGCCTACAACACGGTCGTGCCGTCGTCGGGCAAGGTGCTGACCGGCGGCGTCGATGCCAATGCGCTCCAGCGGCCGAAGCGCTTTTTCGGTGCCGCGCGCAATATCGAGGAAGGCGGATCGCTCTCGATCATTGCTACTGCGCTGATCGATACCGGCAGTCGGATGGACGAAGTGATCTTCGAAGAATTCAAGGGCACGGGTAACTCGGAGATCGTGCTCGATCGCAAGGTCGCCGACAAGCGCATCTTCCCCGCGCTCGATGTCGGCAAGTCGGGCACGCGCAAAGAAGAACTGCTGGTCGACAAGGCCAAGCTCTCGAAGATGTGGGTGCTGCGCCGCATCCTGATGCAGATGGGCACGATCGACGCGATGGAATTCCTGCTCGACAAGATGAAGGAATCGAAGACCAACGAGGAGTTCTTCGATTCGATGAACCAATAGGGCTCGCTGGTTCAGGCGGTCAGCGCGAACGGCCGGTGGCGCTGCTCGTGCGCCAGCAGCCAGGCTTTGGTGGTCGGCCCATCGCCTGCTGAATAAGCGCCAATTATGCCGCCCTGTCCCAAGATGCGGTGGCACGGCACGATGATCGGATAGGGATTGCGCGCGCAGAGCTGGCCAATCGCGCGCGGGGCTGAGCCGAGCCGACGCGCGAGTTCGCCGTAGCTCATCGTCGCGCCATAGCCGACCGCGATCAGACCGTCGCGAAGCGCCATGCTGCGGGGGGTGACTGCCGCCTGAAGGTTCAGCGCAAAATTCTGGCGTTCGCCGGCAAACCAGGCTTCGAGTTGATCGGCGGCCTCGCGAACGGTTTCCGATGTTCCAACTGAAACGGCGGCATCGCCGATGTGAACCGAATCGATCGCTTCACCGCTCGCAATGATCGTCACCACGCCAATCGGCGTTGCGATACTGGCCTGATCGCGCGCATACATATCATCTTCATGGCCGAAGGATCGCTCGGCCTCAAGCGGAGTCGCTGCCTTGAAAATCAATGTCGAAGTCGAATGCACCCCCGAAGAAGCGCGTCGCGTGATGGGATTGCCTGATTTCACGCCGGTGCATGAGAAATATATCGCAACGCTGCTCGATTCGATGGACGGCACCCTCAAGCCCGAAATGCTTGAGGCCGTCATGCGCAGCTGGGCACCGATGGGCGAAGCGAGCATGAAATTCTGGCAGAAATTGTTCGAGAGCGGTGGTCGTCCCGGCTGAGCGACATGGCCGACACCATCTTTGCGCTGGCGAGCGGCGCGCCGCCTGCCGCGATTGCCATTGTCCGCATCAGCGGACCGAGCGCGTTGGCGGCGGCGGCGATGCTGGCGGGTGATTTGCCTGAGCCACGGCGTGCCGGGGTGCGGTCGTTGGTCCATCCGCTGACCGGCGAGCTGCTCGATAAGGCCCTGGTGCTGATTTTCCCCGGTCCAGCGACGGCGACGGGCGAGGATCTGGTCGAGCTGCACCTGCACGGTGGGCGCGCGGTGGTTGCCGCTGTGCAGGCTGCACTTGGCGGGATTGAGGGCCTGCGCGGTGCCGAACCGGGAGAGTTTTCCCGACGTGCGCTGATGCACGGTCGGATCGATCTCGCCGAAGCCGAAGGGCTGGGCGATTTGCTGATGGCGCAGACCGAACGCCAGCGCCGCGCAGCGATGGCGTCGGTTGAAGGTCGGCTGAGCCGGTCGGTGGCCGGTTGGGCAACGGAACTGTTAATGATTTCGGCGCAAATCGAAGCGTCGCTCGACTTTTCTGACGAGGATGATGTCGGCGAAGATGTCGACCCGAAGATTGCATCGGCGATAGCCGGGCTCGCGACGTCGATTGAAGCCGCGCTCGCCGAGCCACCTGTCGAGCGCTTGCGCGATGGCGTCCGCGTGGTGCTCGCCGGGCCGCGCAATGCCGGCAAATCGACCTTGCTCAATGCGCTGGTCGGGCGCGAGGCGGCGATTGTCTCGCCGATTGCGGGGACGACCCGCGATGTGATCGAAGTGCCGGTGGTACGCGACGGCATTGCCTATGTTTTCGCCGATACGGCCGGGCTCACTGAATCAACCGATGATGTGGTGGAAGCGATGGGCATATCGCGCGCGAGGGAAACGGCGGCGGCCGCCGATATCGTCCTTTGGCTCGACGATGACCCGCCTGTCGATGCGCGTGCGGCTGTCTGGCTTTATCCGCGTGCAGACGAGCGTACTGCGTGCGGCGATGCCGTTCGGTTAGCCGTCTCAGCGGTAACGGGGTACGGGCTGGACTCGCTTTGGGCTGCGCTGGCTCAACGTGCCTTGGCGTTGCTGCCGCGCGAGGATATCATCGCGTTCAACGCGCGCCAGCGAAGCTGCTGCGTCGAATGCCATGCGGCACTGGTGGCAGCTCGAGCCTCGGTCGATCCGTTGCTCACCGCCGAGCATCTCCGGCTAGCTCGACGCGCGCTTGATCGTCTGTTGGGGCGTGTCGATGTCGAAGCGATGCTCGATGCGTTGTTCGGACGCTTTTGCATCGGCAAGTGATGTTTCACGTGGAACATCGCTTTGACTTGGCGGCGGCGCGCTACTAGCGACCTCCACATGGAACAGTTCGATGTCATCGTCGTCGGCGGTGGTCATGCCGGGACCGAGGCCGCTGCGGCGGCGGCGCGGCGCGGCGCGCGCACGGCGTTGATCAGTTTTGATCCGGCCAAAATCGGCGCGATGTCGTGCAATCCGGCGATTGGCGGGCTCGGCAAGGGCCATCTCGTGCGCGAAGTCGACGCCTTTGATGGCTTGATCGCGCACGCGACCGATGCGGCGGGCATTCATTACCGCATGCTCAACCGCAGCAAGGGGACTGCCGTGCAGGGCCCGCGCGTCCAGGCCGACCGGCGGCGCTACGCGGCGGCGATCCAAGCAATGCTCGCGGAACAGGATGGTCTGACGGTGGTTGCCGGGGAGGCAGCCGAACTGGCCTTTACCAACAACAGCTTGTCGGGTGTGATCCTCGCCGATGGTCGCGTCGTTGGCGCCCGCGCCGTCGTGTTGGCTACCGGCACCTTTCTGGGCGGACGCCTGTTCTGCGGCGAATCGCGCGGTGAGGGCGGTCGAGTCGGCGAACGGGCCGCGACGCGCTTGGGCGTGCAATTGCGCGCGCTCGAGCTGCCGATTGCGCGACTGAAGACGGGGACGCCGCCGCGACTCGATGGCCGAACAATCGACTGGGCCCGGCTGGGCGAACAGCCATCGGACGCGGATGGCTGGACGATGTCGCCGATCACGACATCGCGTGCGCTACCGCAGCTATTCTGCGCGATCACCCGCACCAACGCCAGAACGCACGACATCATCCGTGCGTCGCTCGATCGCTCGCCGCTCTTCACCGGGGCGATCGACGCCCAAGGGCCGCGCTATTGTCCGTCGATCGAGGACAAAATCCATCGCTTCGGCGACCGCGATGGCCACCAGATTTTTCTCGAACCAGAGGGGCTCGATGATCCTTTGGTCTATCCCAATGGCATTTCGACCTCGCTGCCGGTTGATGTGCAGGCAGCGATGATCGCGTCGATTGAGGGCCTCGAATCCGCGACGATTCTCGCTCCGGGTTATGCGGTTGAGTATGATTATGTCGATCCGCGCGCGCTCGACCCGACGCTGGGGTTGCGCGCGTGTCCCGGTCTTTATTGCGCGGGTCAGATCAACGGCACGACCGGCTATGAGGAAGCGGCGGGGCAGGGGTTGCTCGCGGGGCTGAATGCAGCGGGGCATGCTCTGGGACTTGACGCGGTGTTGCTTGATCGCGCGTCGAGCTATCTTGGCGTCATGATCGACGATCTGGTGCTGCACGGCGTCACCGAACCCTATCGTATGCTTACCGCGCGGGCGGAGTATCGGCTGCAGTTGCGCGCTGACAATGCCGAGACGCGGCTGGCCGATATTGCTGAGGCGGCGGGCGCGCTGGGTGCGGCACGCCGCGCGCGCTATGTTGCGCGGGCCACGGCGCGCACCGCGATCCGTGATCGGCTCAACGAGTCGATGACGGCGCGGCTGCTCAACGAGCGTGGCACGGAGCTGGTCGATGATGGCGTACGACGGTCGGGTTATGATTGGCTGCGTTTTCCCGGGGTGGGACTAGGCCATGTCGCGCCTGAACTCGCTGCCCAATATGACACCGCTCTGCTCGCCGAAATTGCCGAGGACGCTCGCTACGCGCCTCACCTGGATCGACAGGCCAACGAGATTGCGCTGCTGCGTCGCGAAGAGAGCGTGCCGCTGCCGCCGCTCGATTATGCGGCGATCCCGGGTCTCTCAGCGGAAATGGTCGAGCGGCTGAGCGTGGCGGCACCGCCGACGCTCGCGGCGGCCGGACGCATCCGGGGCATCACCCCCGCCGCGCTGTCGGCAATTCTGCTCCACAGTCGGCGCGCAGCGTGACCGAGGATGAGGCGCGTGACTGGGTGCGCGACCGATTCGGTGTTCCACGTGAAACATTGGTCGCACACTTCGTTGACATTGTCGTCGCCGAGGCAGCCCAGCAGAATCTCGTATCGGCAGCGACGCTCCCACATATCTGGCAGCGCCACATCGTCGACTCGGCGCAGTTGATTGCGCTTGCAGGGCCCCTCCGTGGTGAGTGGATCGATATTGGCAGCGGCGCCGGCTTTCCGGGGCTGGTGGTGGCGATGCTCACCGATGCCTCGGTGGTGCTGGTCGAGCCCCGTCGCAAGCGCGCCGACTTTCTCTGTACCGCCGCTGCCGCGCTGGGACTCGACAATCGCGTTACCGTACGCGCCGCGCGTGCCGAGCAAATCACCGGACACGCTGGCGTCATCTCGGCGCGCGCGGTTGCCGCCTTGCCCGAGTTGCTCACAGCAACGGTCCATTTATCCACGAGAAAGACGCGCTGGGTGCTCCCCAAGGGCAAATCGGCGCGCGAAGAGGTGGCGGCGGCGCAGGCGACATGGCATGGTGTGTTCCACGTGGAACAGAGTTTGACCGACCCCGACTCCCTGATCATCCTTGCCGAGAAAGTCGCGCGCCGATGACCTGCATCACCATTGCCAACCAAAAGGGCGGCGTCGGCAAGACGACGACCGCGATCAACCTCGGCACTGCGCTGGCGGCAACCGGCAAGCGCGTGCTGCTGATCGACCTGGATCCGCAGGGCAATTGCTCGACCGGGCTTGGCATTGCCAATGCCGCGCGCGCGCATTCTTCCTATGATTTGCTGGTTGGCGACCTTGGGTTGAGCGACGCGGCGATGCCGACCAAGGTCCCCCGCCTCGACATCGTGCCGGCGATTGTCGACCTGTCGGGGGCCGAGATCGAGCTGGTTGAGTTCGCCGAGCGCACCCACCGCCTCGCCCATGCCATCGCCAAGGGGCGCGAGGCGTGGGATGTCATTCTGATCGATTGTCCGCCGTCGCTCGGGCTGCTGACGATGAACGCGATGGTCGCCGCCAATTCGCTGCTCGTGCCGCTGCAATGCGAATTCTTCGCGCTCGAAGGGTTGAGCCAGCTGCTCAATACGGTCGAGCGCATCCGCTCGCGGTTCAATCCCAATCTGTCGATCATGGGGGTTGCGTTGACGATGTATGATCGCCGCAACCGTTTGACCGATCAGGTGTCAGACGATGTCCGTGCGGTGCTTGGCAAGGTCGTGTTCGACACGGTCATTCCGCGTAACGTCCGTCTTTCGGAAGCGCCGAGCCATGGCCTGCCCGCCTTGATCTATGACCATCGCTGCTCGGGTTCCGAAGCTTATATTGCCTTGGCCCGCGAGCTGATCGCGCGCCTGCCCGCCCCAACCCCCAGTCCAGCCAAAGCCGCCGCATGACCGATCCGATTCTCGATACCCCGCTCGCCACCCGCAAATCGCGCCCCGGCCTTGGCCGTGGCCTCTCGGCGCTGATGGGCGACATCGCGCGAGAAGAGCCGCTTGAGCCCGGTGCAACCCATGCGCCAGGCCTGCGGATGTTGCCGGTCGGCTCGATGACGCCGCATCCCGGCCAGCCGCGCCGCCGCTTCGATGAAGCCGCGCTCGACGAGCTCGCCGCGTCGATTGCGATGCGCGGGGTGATCCAGCCGATCGTGGTGCGGCCGCATGGCGCGAGCTTCCAGATCGTCGCAGGCGAGCGCCGCTGGCGCGCCGCCCAACGCGCGCGCCTGCACGAAGTCCCTGTAATTGTTCGTGATTTCGACGAGGCTGAAACGCTCGAAATCGCGCTCATCGAAAATATCCAGCGCCAGGACCTCAACGCGATCGAAGAAGCGCAAGCCTATGCCCGGCTGATCGGCGACTATGGTCATACGCAGGAAGCGCTGGCCAAAATCGTCCACAAATCGCGCAGCCATGTCGCCAATCTGCTGCGGCTGCTCGACCTTCCCGATGCCGTGCAGACGCATGTCGTCGAAGGTCGGCTGACGATGGGCCATGCCCGCGCGCTGATCGGTGCTGCCGATGTCGAGGCGCTCGCGGGCGAAGTCGTCGCGCGCGGGTTGTCGGTGCGCGACACAGAAAAGCGCGCGCAGGCGGCCAAGCCGGGTGGCGGCAGCGGCACGCGCACCGGCCCCAACGCCGATATCGTCGCGCTCGAACATCAGCTTGCCGATATGCTCGGGCTGGCGGTGAAGATCAGCTTCGGCCCCAAGGGCGGGACATTGACGCTCGGCTATTCGACGCTCGACCAGCTCGACATGCTCTGCCAGCGGCTGAGCGGCGACACGCTTTAGAGTCTGTCACTTTGTGATTGAATCGATGGGGGATTCCTGATCGGCCTGATCTGTGATTCAAGCTGCTGGCTGGT
>JAIETY010000174.1 GCA_019744885.1 Sphingomonas sp. | reverse complement strand
GTTTGCGTCTGCATGCGCCTAGCCGCGCCGATGGGGCAAAGCGGGGACGGTCATCCGGCCTTGTTGAGCTGCCAATTGTAATCGAGGAAGCTGACGTTCAACTGCCCGGCCTTCGCCTTGGCGGCAGCAGCGGGGTTGAGGCCGAGGCTTTCGGCATAGAGCGCGAAAAAGGCGGGCAGGGTCTTGGCACCGCGCCAGCCCTTTTCGAAGTCGCCGCGATACCATTTGAAAATGCTCGATACCGCGACGCCGTCGCCCTGAACACGGTTGCGCGTGTGGTCGCCTAGAAACCCCTTGGCCGCTGCGTCGAGCTGCGCGTCGAGTGTTGCACCGCGAAACGCCGCACGCCCCAGCGCCGGACAACCGATGCTCGCGCAATTGACCGCGAAATGAATGCGCGGATCATTGTAGCGCCCGCTGCCCCGGATCATCCCGTGTTCGATCGTGTCGAGCGAGATCGTTTCGCCGAACAGGCTGACAAATGGTTTGGCCCATGGCCCCTGGAACAGCGTGCCGAGGTCCTTGATCGATTTGACATTGGGATAAGCGGTCAGGATCAGTTCAACGGTCGCCGCATTGTAGACGTTGATCAGGAAAGCGAGCTGATCAGGCTTCGACCAGCCGTCGAAGGTCGCGCGGCTGACCTTGCCAGCCCCTGCCAAATAGCTTTTCAGCGCGGCCCGGTCGCGGGCCATGCCGTCATAGCGGACCTGCGACGCGACGCCGCCGCGCACCAGCACCACGTTGCGCTTCAGCAGCCCGTCCCAGGCGGCATGATCAAAGCCCTGCGCTTGCGCTGAGACGGGCAGCAGCATCAGCAAAACCGCGATCATCATCCGAAGCATCGCTTATCCTCTCATCCAGCGGTGATAGCGTTCGAGCCAGCGCAATATGCCTTGCGGGGCATGCGCCCGTTTCCATTCGCCCGCGACATATTTGTTGGCCTCGGCCATGGTGGGGTAGGTGTGGATCGTGCCGAGGATCTTGTTCAGCCCCAGCCCGTGTTTCATCGCCAGCACATATTCGGCGAGCAGGTCGCCGGCATGTTCGCCGACAATGGTCACGCCCAGGATCCTGTCCTTGCCCGGCGGGGTCAGCACCTTGATGAAGCCCGTCGTGGCGCTGTCGGCGATGGCGCGGTCGAGCTCGTGCAGCGGATAGGTCGCGACTTCATAGGCGACGCCCTTTTCCTTGGCCTCCGCTTCGCTCAGACCGACGCGCGCGACTTCGGGGTCGGTGAAGGTTGCCCAGGGGATCACGCGATAGTCGGCCTTGAACTTGCGGAACCGCCCGAACAGCGCGTTGACGGCGGCAAACCAAGCCTGATGCGCGGCGACATGGGTGAACTGATACGGCCCGGCGACATCGCCCGCCGCGTAAATGTTGGGATAGAGGGTCTGCAGATACTCGTTGGTGATCACGGTCTTGCCCGTCTCGATCCCCAGCGCCTCCAGCCCATAGCCGGTCAATCGTGCGGCGCGCCCGACCGCGACGATCAGATAATCAAAGCCGATCTCGGCTTCGGCGCCCGCCGTCTCGACGATCAGAAACTGGCCGTCATCGCGCCGTTCGCAGCGGACCGCGCGCGTGTTGGTGCGCACATCCATTCCCTCGCCACGGAACCGTGCCTCGATCAGCGTCGAGACGTCCGCGTCCTCGCGCGCCATGATGCGCGGCGCCATTTCCACCTGCGTCACCTGCGACCCGAGCCGGGCAAAGCTCTGCGCCAATTCGCAGCCGATCGGACCGCCGCCGAGTACGACGATCCGCCCCGGCAGCGTCTCAAGCGCGGCGAACCGGTCCCACATCGTGTCGCTGGTGACGTAATCGACGCTGTCGAGTCCCGGCAGCGGCGGCACGAACGGCGAACCACCCGCCGCGATCACGATCGACCGCGTCGTCAGCCGCTGCTCGCCGCCATCGTTGCGCTTGATCGACACCGTCCACGGGTCGACGATTGTCGCATAGCCTTCGACAACATCGACCCCGAGCCCGGTATAGCGTTCTACGCTGTCGTGCGGCTCGATATCGCGGATCACCTGCTGCACCCGCGCCATCACGGCGGGGAAGGGGACGACCGGCTCGGCATCGGCGAGCCCATAATGCCCCGCGTGGCGGGTCTGGTGGGCGAGCTTGGCGCTGCGGATCAGCGCCTTGCTCGGCACGCAGCCGAAGTTCAGGCAATCGCCGCCCATTTTGTGCGCTTCGACGATCGTCACCTTCGCCTTCACGGTCGCCGCGATATAGGCCGAGACCAGCCCGCCCGCGCCTGCGCCGATCACCACCAGATTGGTGTCATAGCGCTTGGGCCGCGTCCATTTGGCATAGACTTGCCGCGCCTTCACCCAGCCGACGATCGCGCGCGCAATCCACGGAAAGATGCCCAGCGCGACGAACGACGCGATCAGCCCCGGCGAGGCAATGCCCGCCAGCGAATTGATCTTCGCGAGCTGCGTACCGGCGTTCACAAATACCACAGTGCCGGCAAACATGCCGAGCTGGCTGACGATGTAGAAAGTCAGCGCGCGGATCGTCGTCAGCCCCATCAGCAAATTGACGAGGAAGAAGGGAAAGGCGGGCACCAGCCGCAGCGTGAACAGGTAAAAGGCGCCGTCGCGCGCGACGCCCGCATCGATCGCGCGCAGCCGATCGCCGAAGCGCGCGCGCACGACATCGCGGAACAGATAGCGCGAGGCGAAGAAGGCGAGCGTCGCCCCGATCGATGACGCGAACGACACAATTACCGTGCCGACCAGTAGCCCGAACAAGGCGCCCGCCGCCAGCGTCATGATCGCCGCCCCCGGCAGCGAGGCGCCCGCGACCGCGACATAGAGCAGGAAAAACGCCGCAATCACCACCAGCGGCGACTGGCGGTAATAGTCGGCGAAGTCGGCCTGGCTCGCCTTCAAGGCATCAAGCGTCAGATACTGGCCGAGATTGAAATAGAAGAACGCAAAAACGATTGCCGCCAGCGGGATCAGGATCAGCAGTCTTTTCAACATTTGTCATCCCTCGGTTTTGTCGGGGGTAGCATTGGCGCAAAGCCTGGCCAACGGCTAAACCCCGTACCGCACGATACCGGGCGGATAACGGTCGTTCTGCACCCATCTTGGCATAATGGTGACAGTGCACTTAATTGACAGTTGCTTGAGGTCCGCGTTTTCGCGGTCTGGGATTGCGTCCGAGGACGGCCTCGACCCGGTCGAGAAAGGCGCCGCTCCCCAATGGTCTGCCGACACTTTCTGCGCGTCGTAGCGCGGACGACAGGCCCTCGTCCTCGCCCGTCGCCAGCAAGGCCGCAAAGTCCGGCACCTGCTCCAGCACCGGGGCCGTTGCGGTAACGCCGTCGCCGCGCGCCGGATCGAGCAGCGCGTGAACGCTGGACCAGCGCCAGTCCTGCGCCCGCGTCGCCAGTCGTGCGCGCACCGGATTCAGCGCGACATAGCGCAACGCCGCCAGCAGATGCGCTTCGTCCATCGCAACACATCCGAACCGCCCCTGCCAGAAATGACCCGTCCGCCGCTCGCGCGCGTGAATGCGCCCGGCATAGGCACGATGCACCTTCGAGAGTGCGGCGCGCAGGGCATCAACATGATCGGGAACCAGGATCAGGTGAACGTGATTTGGCATCAGCACCCAGCTCCACACGGCAACCCCGTGCGCGGCGCACTGCACAGCCAGCAGATCACGATAGGCGGCATAGTCCGCCGCCTCAAAGAAGGTCTGTTGCCGTCCGTTGCCCCGCTGAGTTACATGGTGCGGCACCCCGGGCACCACATATCGAGCAAGCCGGGCCACCTTTTTTGGCTAAAGAATGCGCTTTAACTTGTCAATTGAGTGCACTGTCACCGTAATTGCAGCCGGGGGTCGATCTAAGAGATTCGGCTTATCAAGATTTTCGCGAGGCGGCTCCTTTGAGCGGATCGCTCAAATATGCAGGAAGCTTAGCTCTGCGGACTATTGCAACCGTGGAATTGCCGCTTAATTTGGTTGTGTCTGCGGTGCGTGGTCGCGGGCTTGAGCCCGCACCCGTTGATAAGCAGGACGCAGCATTGATATCGGGCGTCCTCGGCGCAGCCGGCGCTGTCCGCGCAGGTATTGGGGCGACGAGCGGGCAATTGATTGCCGCAGAAAGGGGCGGCGCCGACCTTATCGCCAGCAGGCCAAAAATATTAAGCGACGCGAGCTTACCTTCCGGTGAGCTAGCTTATTTACAAAAGCAGTTCTCTAGAAAAGAGTTGTCGATCCAGCGCGCAGCAAATCGCGGCGAGCTTACATTCTCGCCGGGAACCGACAGTGTTCGCATCAAAAGCTTGCAGGAAGCATATCGCGCCGACGTCGCTGCACGCTATGAAAGCATGTATGGGAAACCTCTCGATCTCAGTAGGTTTAATGCCGACCACCCGGTCGATTTGATCGTTGGCGGCGCGGCCGATCAACGGCTCAGGCTGCTGAACGACACGATCAATCAGAGCGTAGGTTCCTCCTTGAGACAGGCTGCGAAGCGTGCCAACCTCACCCCGGGGGCTCCAATTAATAGCGTGACATTCAGATAAGAGTTGCAAGCATGACCAGCATCACCACCGACACGGCCACGTTCTGTCTGTTTGACCTTGAGTGCCTTCGGCATCGGAAAGATGATGCGGGAGACTGGTGGTCCATCCACGCAGACAAGATCGTAGAGATAAATAAAGGTAATATAATAATCTGTGACCTCGGGTCGGATGGAACGTATGATGTCATATTCTCAGATCAAGATATTGAGACTGATCATAGATATAATTTCAAGACAAAAACTGGTAATGTGTATTATGGGCCGGGTGAGGAAATATCTGGCGGGGGATTCGAGCCTAATGGCTCGTGGGGCGGCGGTTTTATTTATTTAGAGCCGGGAAACCATATATGCAGCATAAAGAAAGATCTTGATAAGATAGTTGTTCACGTGACTGCGGGGGGTACGGGTAGAAATAATATTACAGAATTAATAAGAATATAATCAACTGCCGCAGAGAGCACTGTCCCTTCGAAGCTCGCGCAGGGACTACAGTTTAAGTTACGGTGACAGTGCACTAAATGCATGACCCTTCCAATGCAGGAAAACCTCTGCAACGATCGCCGCGCGCTCTTTGACAACCGAACCCGACTCGCCGCGCGCACGGCACCGCGCTGGCAGCCCCCCCCCCTTGGGATGGTCGTGACTTTTGTGACTTTTCGCGCCCAAATCCTGCGGACGCGCTGACGAATCGTGCTCCTCGCTCGGCGCGGCGCTGAGCACGACGACGGTCAACCTTCGGGGCAACCAGCAGCAATCGACCGCGACCACCACCAACAGCTATATCTGGTACGGCGGCGCGGTGCAGTCGGTGGTCAGCTATGCGCAGAGCGGCCAGTCGACCAAGACCAGCACTTACAGCTACAACAACCAGGGCGTGCTGCGGTCGGTGCAGATCAACGACGGCCGCCCGCGCAGCGTGACGTTCGCGGTCGACCAGAACGACCAGATCGTCCGCCGCCAAGAGGCGGACAATAACTACAGCAAGGGCGATCCGTTCGAGCTCTATTATCGCTATGGCGAATCACGGTGACAGTGCATTAAATGCGTCTCCCTTCCAATGTCGGAAAACCTCTGCAACGCTCGTCGCGCGCTCTTTGACAACCGAACCCGACTCGCCGCGCATGCGGGTGTAGTGATGGCCACCCCCCTAGGATGGTCGTAACTTTTGACACCTTTCGCGCCCGTATCCTGCGGACGCGATGGCGACCAGCCCAACGCGCTTACGTCAGCAGTTGCGTGATTACCCGGTGCTGACGTGGCACCCACGCCATGCACAGCTACTCTCACAAAAATCAGATAAGTGTCTGAAGAATATGGTGGACGCACTTGGGCTCGAACCAAGGACCCGCTGATTAAGAGTCTGATATCAGGTATTTTTATTTCTATTCAAGTCGCGCCATACTGTCAATAGCCGTTTGATCGATCGACTCTTTGGCATTGCCATTCCGCAGCATGCTTCTTCACGTCCGAGCATTCAAGCGTGGGCGCCCGATACCCCTGTGGGACCCATGTGCGTCTGTCTGTTGCGATCTCATGTTGGGAAACAGAGCGGGGGAGGATACCCCAAGGGCGATCACGGTCGGAAAGATGCCAGCGATCAGCACTGCGAATGTAAGCGATGCGAGCCGACGCGTCAGGGTATATCCTACTCCGTGACGATGAGCCGATCGGCCCGGCTGCGAGCGCCATCGACAATGCTCGCCACAAGGGCAGGCGGGAAATCAGGGGGTAGTTGCGTGTTCACGGCGTCGATCGCCGCCATTATCTGAGCGCGTAACTCATCCAAGGTTTGGCTGATCAGGCTCGGCGAAAGGCCACATGCCTTGCCGGTTTCTACAAAGTGACGGCCGTGAATCTCGTTCAGCCGATATTTTCCGCTGTTGCCGACCGCCATCGACAGTTTGAATGCGTTGCGGCCGATTTGCCCGGCATCGACCATCGGTTGCACGCTCAATACGTCATACAGCGGCGTTAGCTGGAAAGCGCCTTCGGGTCGAAGGAACAGGCTGAAGTTCTTCGCGTGGCCATCGGTTGCGCCCAGCAGCCAAAAGGCGATTTGCGCACGAAAAAAGGTCAGGCGATCGGCCGTGGGATCGTTGCTGCCGGTCAGGAGGTTCATGATCTGAAGGACGCCCGGCCCTCCATCTGCCTGATACTTCATCGTCGGGGGGACAGAGAGCGCTTGGCAGCAGTCTTCCTGCGGCAATCGAAGCAGCCTGCCGTCGCGTGCCCAAAGGCGATCAAAGCGCTCGACGATCAGCGCCTTGCGGGTGCCGAAAGTGGTGATCTGGCAGGGAGCAGTGGGGAAGCCCAATGCCGCCATCAGCTTCATGCAGTAATATTCGTTCTCGACACTGTCGGCCAAGCCTATCCCGCCCTTGGGAATGGCGATTTCCGGTTTCAGGATATGGGTTGTCGGTGTGGTGCCGTGCGGGCGAAGCCATCGGCCTTCGTGCCACAGCAGCGCGGTCTTCTCCTGTGCCCCGGCAAGCGAAATACGGAAATGCTCGTCAACCTCTCGGTCTACGCCCAGCGGAGCGCGGAAAAGGTTGGCCAGCAATGCCTCGATATCGCTGTCGTCCAGCGTTGCGCCGTCAAGCGCTCGGGTTGAACTGGGCTGTTCGCCTTCGGGCAAGAATTGCAGGGCGCCTACGCTATCGTTGCCGACGCGCTCCAATAGGCTGAATGCATCCGTTCCGCGTGCGCCAACCCGCTGAGCCAGACGGCGGCGTATCTGATCGGAATCCGGCAGCAGGTTTTCGAACACAGCCAAGACTGGAGCGCCGACATAGCGGCGGGTGCTGAGGGGAAGCGATAGGGAGACAGGCATAGCGTGTTCCCACGCCAACCAAGCCTCATCATAGGCGAACTCGATCGCGGCGCTGGGCGCACGAACAAGCACACCGACATGACGGTCGTTGAGGAAGATATTGAGCGGCGTTCGGCCGGAACGGCGTCCCATCAAAAGATGCTCTCGATATCGTCCGCCGAGCCCTTCGTTCGCGGTCCAAGGGTAAATTCGAGATCGAGCGCGGCAAGGATATTGGAAATCCTGTCAAAACGCGTGCCGGGATTACCGCCTTCGATCTTTGAGATGGCCTCCTGTCGGAGCCCCGCCTTGTCGGCTAGTTGGGCTTGCGTGAGGCCACGCGCACGACGTTCGCGGGCGATAGCCTCGCCTAGTTGTTTAGCGGTGCGGACAAGATGCTTCATGCGGCGGATATGCGATAGAGCGCATAAAATGTCAATATGCCCTATACGACATAAAATCGGTTTATGCCCTAAATGACATACTGAGCGCGTGCCATCTATCCGCTATATCGTGCCTATCGATCACAAATCGCCGAATGGATGATCGATAGACGCTGTTCTTATCAATCATCGTCTGGCCTCTCACGTAATCGCGTGATGCCCAAAATCCGGAACCTGTGAAACAGCAGCAGGTGCGGAATTGCCGCTCGGCGTTTGGTCCAGACCACCCCCCGGTCATGATACACGGCATTGCAGATTTCGTCAGGTTGAACTTTTGCGATCCATGCCTTCCGCAGCCGATTATTTCTTTGAGATTGGCTGATTTGCGTGATTATTAGGGTGCCATCGAAAGGATGGCCCATGCGAATTGCGCTCACTGATAAGACCCTGTCTGCACTCAAGCCCAAGCCGAAGCGGTACGAATTGCAGGACACCTATTGTCCGGGCCTGAGCGTCCGTGTCACCCCGGAAGGTCGCAAGACCTTCAACGTCAAATATCGCTATGGATTGCAGCAAAAGCGCATGTCGCTTGGTGTGTATCCGCGCATGTCGCTCGTCGAGGCCCGGTCACGGGCGATGGAAGCCATGCGTCATGTTGATGAAGGGACGGACCCGGCGAAGCGTCGCCGCCAACCTGAGTATCGTATCGAGGCGGTCGTCACTGAGTTCATTCAGCGCTACGCCAAAGCGCGCAACCGTAAGTGGATGGAAAGCGAGCGCATCCTATGGCGTGAACTTGTCGCCGTATTTGGCCAGCGCGACATCCGCGAGCTGAAGCGCGACCATATCCGTGAAATCATCGACAACGCAGTCGATCGCGGCGCTCATTACCAAGCCAATCGGATCCTCGCGAACATTCGCAAGCTGTGCAACTGGTGCATCGAGCGCGGCATCATCGAGACCAGCCCGACCAATGGGCTGAAAGCGCCGACCAAAGAGATATCTCGTGACCGCGTTCTGACGAACGCTGAGATCAAGGCGCTTATGCGGGCCTGCCAAAACGACGTGTATCCATTCCGTCAGTTCGTCCCCCTCTTACTCGCGACCGCCCAACGTCGTGGGGAACTTGCCAATATGCGTTGGAGTCGATTGGATTTCGAAAGCCGAACATGGACGATCCCAGCCGAGTTGTCGAAGAACGGTAAAGCCCACTTCGTCCCTCTCAGCGCTTACGCATTGAGCTTGATCGCAGAAGTGCCGCGTTTCCTCGATTGCGACTACGTGTTCACGACGACCCGAAAATCGCCTGTGAGCGGGTTCAGCAAGGCATTGCGGCGACTTTGGCAAGCAACTGGGTCGGACGATTGGCGCTATCACGACTTGCGTCGGACTGCCGCGACGAACCTAGCTGCCGTGAAGGTGGCCCCGCACGTCATCGAGAAAATACTGAATCATGTGACCGGTAGGATTTCTGGTGTTGCTGCGACCTAGGGTTGAGACTCAATCAAAGCCAAAAGGCGATGGCGGTGGCGAGGGCGACGGCTGAGAGGAAGTTGGCGGCGAGT
>JAIETY010000067.1 GCA_019744885.1 Sphingomonas sp. | reverse complement strand
TGCTGCCGTTCGAGACGCGGTTGTCGACGATGTAAACGCCGTTCTCGGTGCCGTTCTGCACCGAATTTGTGTCCACCCAGAGCTGGATGAAGACCGTTGGATTGGTGAAGCTCATCGATCACTCTCCTAGATGCCAAGAACCCGCCACGCGCGTTGGCCAAGTCCGCCTGATACCAATGCAGAAATGCGTAAACCGCTGCACTGGCGCGTTTTTGTTAATCAGGGACGGGCACCAGACGAAGGGCAATCTGGGTCGTTTCGGTTGCAATTCCATGCGGCCAGCGCGCGATTGATGCACGCGACTCGGCACAATCCGCGCCGCGCAGGCGCGGCACAATCGCACTCATTTTCGATCTTGATTCGGGAGGCAGTGGCGCCGCTAAGCCGCGACGCGCTCGACATAATGCGCGGTGGTCTTGGCACGCACATCCTCGGCAGTCACGCCGGGGGCCAGCTCGATCAACTCGAACGGGCTCGCATGATCGGGCCGGTGGAACACCGCCAGGTCGGTGATAATCATGTCGACAACATTCTTGCCCGTCAGCGGCAGCGTGCAGGCAGGAATGAACTTCGGGTCGCCGTTCTTCGACGTATGCTCCATCACCACGACGATGCGCTTGACGCCTGCGACCAGATCCATTGCCCCGCCCATCCCCTTGATCAGCTTGCCCGGGATCATCCAGTTGGCAATGTCGCCGCCTTCGGAAATTTCCATCGCGCCAAGCACGGTCAGGTCGATATGCCCGCCGCGGATCATCGCGAAGCTGTCGGCCGAGCTAAAGAACACCGACGATGGCAGCTCAGAAATCGTCTGCTTGCCCGCATTGATCAGATCAGGGTCGACCTGATCGGGATAGGGGAATGGCCCGATGCCAAGCATGCCGTTCTCGCTCTGGAGCGTCACGTCCATGCCCTCGGGGATGTGGTTCGCGACCAAAGTCGGAATGCCGATGCCCAGATTGACGTAGAAACCGTCCTGCAATTCCTTTGCCGCGCGCGCGGCCATATCGTCACGAGTCCAGGGCATATTTATTTCTCCTGCGGCGCGGGCTTGGTCGGCAGATAGGCGTCGGGCAACGGGAATGCCGGCGCCTCACCCTGCCAGGTGATCGACAGGATCCGCCACTTGCCGGCCACGCGCACGAACTGGATCGAATTGATCCCGCGCGCGAACGGGGCGCCAATCGCCGTGCGGCGGCTTTCATAGGTCGAGAAGACATGCGCGACATTACCATAGCGCTCGGTGCGGCGTGCGATCTCGGTCTCGAAAAAGCCGTCCTTGGCAAAGGCCGGGCCAGCCCGGTCGACATAGTCCTGCTGGGTCAGAATGCGCGGGCCGACGTCGTTCACCGGCACCAGCCGCCCTTCGGGCACGAACAGCGCCTTGAACCGAGCCCAATCACGCGAGCCGGGAGGACCGGAAATCACGCCATAAAGCGCAGCGATGGCGCTATCGATGGTCTCGCCGTCATCCGCGGCCTGTGCGGTCGGCACGCTCTGCGCCTTGCTCTGCACCGGCAGGGCCATCACCAAGGCGGCGCTGAGGATAATTACTGCGCGGATCACGCCGCCGCCCGCTCGCGCGTCGTCACAAATTCGATCTTCTTGTCATAGGGCGCGCCGAGGATCAGTCGGTTGATATAGATGCCGGGCAAATGCACCTGATCGGGATCGAAGCTCCCGACGGGCACGATTTCCTCAACTTCAGCGACGCAGACCTTGCCTGCGGTTGCCATCGGCTGGTTGAAATTGCGCGCGGTCTTGCGGAAGATCAGATTGCCTGCCTCATCCGCTTTCCAGCCCTTGATGATCGACAAATCGGCGCGGATGCCGCGTTCGAGAATATAGTCCTCAGGTCCATTTGGGCCGTCGAACGCCATCACCGGCTTGCCCTCGGCCACCAAAGTCCCGACTCCGGTTTTGGTGTAGAAGCCCGGAATGCCCGCGCCGCCTGCCCGACAGCGCTCGGCCAGCGTCCCCTGCGGCGAGAACTCAACTTCCAACTCACCGCTCAGATATTGCCGCTCGAATTCCTTGTTCTCACCGACATAGCTCGAAATCATTTTCTTCACCTGCCGCGTGCGGAGCAGCTTGCCGAGCCCCTCGCCGTCGATCCCGGCATTGTTGCTCGCGATCGTCAGCTCCTTGGTGCCAGCATCGCGGATCGCGTCGATCAGCCGTTCGGGGATGCCGCACAGGCCAAAGCCGCCCGCGCAGATCATCATCCCGTCGAACAACACGCCATCAAGCGCGGCAGCGGCACTGGGGTAGAGCTTGTTCATGGATGCTCCGGGACTCGGGTTGGATTGCCAATCGCTTAATCCCGGCGGCAAGCGCGGGTCAACTTATCCGACCGCGCCAAACAGCAATCCGACGCCTGCCGTGATCGCCATGGCGATTGCGCCCCAGAAAGTGACGCGAATGGTTGCCCGCAGCACCGGCGCCCCGCCCGCGCGCGCGCCCACGATCCCGAGCGCTGCCAGAAACACGATCGAGCCCGCCGCTATCCCGATTTCGAGCGTCGAACGCGGCAGCACGAATATCAGCAACAACGGCAAGATCGCCCCGACCGCGAAGCTGCCAGCCGACGCCAACGCCGCTTGCACCGGGCGCGCCTCCAGATGCACGCTCAAGCCGAGCTCGTCGCGCAGATGCGCTTTGAGGGCGTCCTTTGTGGTCAGGCGGTCAGCGACTTGCGCCGCCAGCGCGCGATCAAGCCCGCGCGCCATATAGATGCGCGTCAGCTCCTCCAGCTCCGACGCCGGATCGTCGACCAGTTCCTGCGCTTCCTTCGCGCGGTCGGCGGCTTCGGTATCGGCCTGCGAGCTGACCGAGACATATTCGCCCGCCGCCATCGACATCGCGCCCGCCACAAGGCCCGCGACGCCCGTTACCAGAATCGCCGACTGGCTCTGCGCCGCCGCCGCAACGCCGATCATCAGGCTGGCGGTCGAGACGATGCCGTCATTGGCGCCGAGCACGGCCGCCCGCAGCCAACCGATCCGTGCGACGAGGTGACGTTCACGATGCATCTGATTTCGTTCTCCAATTGGCGATCAGCAACGCTTTACCGTTAGTCATCGCGACCTTCACCTTCGCCGCCCTCGCCGCCCTCGCCGCCTTCGGCATCTGGTCGACGGTGGCAGCGCACGCAGTTTTCGATGTTGCCGATGCCTTCCTCGGCATGCCGCGCGCGCAAGCTCGCCGGTTGGTGCGTATGACAGCCATAGCAGCTATAAGTCGCATAGTCGGTCCGCGGATGGCAGGTGGCGCAGGCCACCGCGTGGTTGCGATCGAGCTGGAAATAGCGCGAATGGTCGAAGCTCGCTGGCGCCCACGCAGCATCATTGTGGCAGGCCGAGCAATTAGCGCGGTTCGATCGGTGCAGTGGGGTTGCGGGCGGCGTATGGCAGCTTGAGCATTGCGCGCGGGTCTCTGGCGTCAACAGGTTATGGGCGAAGCGCTTATCGGCGCGCCGTGTCAGCCTGGGCTCGGCGTGATCCGAATGGCAGGCCATGCAATTCGGTTCGACCAGCGATTGATGGAAGATCGGCGCCTTTGCCGAACGCGCGACGGGGGAACCACGTGTTGTCAGCCTGCCGATGTCGGCAACCTTGTGACATACGGTGCACCGCGTCGGCGATGCCCCCAGAAAAGGTGTGTGGCAGGCAAAACAATCCTTGGCGATTGCCGCGTGCGCGGGCTTCAAGGGGCCGGGCGCGATCATCGACTCAGGATGGATGATCGCAAAACCGATGATGCCGACGACAAGGGCAGCGATGACGCGCAGCAGCCAGCGGTTCATCACCACCATCACCGCCAAAACAGGCAAATCGACACAACATGCGCCAGCGCGAGAACGGCAAAAGCGAGTGTGATCGGCAAGTGGATGACTCGCCACTGCTGAATAACGCCGAGCGTGATCGTGTCCCGATAGGTCCGCTCGTCGAGTTCGTCGGACGACAGGCCCTGAGCAACCAGCGCCGCCTTGGTGGCCAGCAAGCTTTTGCGGGCGTGTTGCAACAGATACTTGCCCGTCAGACCGCTGCCGATGTTAATCGCCATTGCCCCAATCGCGAGCCAGCCCAGCCACGCATTGAAGTGGATGCCGGCATGGACAAGGATCAGCAGCGATCCGGCCCAGGCGAGCCGCTCATGCTGGCGCAACAGCGTGGCGGGCTTGCCCCAGCTGATGAGTTTGCGCTTGCGCGCCGAATAGATCAGCGATGCCAAGATTAGCGCGACGCCCGGAATGCCGAGATAGCGACCGATCCAAACCAGATCAAAGGCGTGCAGCAGCGCGTCGACCGCCAGCGTCGCCGCCGCCAACGCCAGCAGCATCGACGCAAAGGGTAAGACGCTATGCGTCAGGAGGCGTGCCTTCGCCGTTGTCAGGGATCCAATCCGACCGGAGCCGACGGCGCGACAGACGCGGAGTCGGGGTGTTAACCGGCGCCACCATCCAAAGTTCCGAACGATGCCGCATTGATCGCCGTCAAAGACCGCGCAGACGCCGGAGCCTATCCCCGTCTCGGGCGTTGAGCCCGGGGTTAGCTGGAAGGAACAGGATGCGATCGCTCATTGTTTATGCCGACGGCGGACCCGCCAATGCGGCGCGGCTCGAGGCCGCCCTCGATATCGCCCGGCTGACGCGGGGGCATATCACGCTCCACGTCAACACGCCGCTCCAGCGCTTCGTCTCGATGGATCCGTTCGGCGGCAGCTATCTGCTGGCGGGCGCGTTGGCCGATGCTGAGCAGCGCGAAAGCGAGCTGCTTGCCCGACTGACGGAAAAGCTGCGCAAGGAAGAAGTCCCGTGGGACAGCCAGACCAGCAGTGGCTTGGCCGCTGACGGCCTCGTCGGAGCCGCAATGCTCGGCGACTTGATCATCCTGTCGTTCGATCCGCTTGACGCAAAACCGCAGAGTGATGCGACGCGGCTGGTCGGCGATGTCGTGCTGTCGGCGCCCTGCCCCGTGCTCGCGCTTCCCGCCGAGCCCAAGCCGCTGTTTATCGGCGGTACCGCGTTGATTGCCTGGTCGGGCGAACCCGAATCAGCGGGTGCGGTGCGCGCGGCGCTGCCGCTACTGGCGCTTGCCAAGGCAGTTAAGATTGTGACCGTGGTCGATCATCCCGCCTTCTTCCCGGCGATCGACGCGGCGCAATATCTGTCGCGGCACGACATTCATGCCGAGCTGGTCGAATGGCCGCGCGAGCCTGCTAATGTCGGGCTGGCGCTGGCGGCGGCGGCTGACGCGCTCGACGCCGACTGGGTCGTCATGGGCGCCTATGGCAAGGGCCGGTTTCGCGAGGCGATGTTTGGCGGGGTGACGCAAAAGCTGCTCGATCTGGGGCGGTTCCCGCTCTTGCTGAGCCACTAGCGATTGTTGTCGTCGCTCTGGCTCGATTGTTGCGATTCCGCAGTCGGCGGTTTGGTCGGTGCACGGCGCTGGCGCCACCAGTCATAGCCGATGAACGCTGCCAACACGCCGACGACGAGCAAAAATTCGCCCATCAATATTGCAAGCGCAACCCCGGCCGCGCCCAAGGCATCGCGATGAGCTGACCGGTGCCTGACAGCGTGGCGTAGGCCATCTTCATATCCTCCCCGCCCCAGCAGATGTTGGTCGTGAAGGGGTCAGGCGTGGGCACAAACTCGACCAGCTCACCGGTGGGCGAAATCACCGAAATGCCGCTTTCGCCGATCGTCGCGACGCAGATGTTGCCGCAGGCCTCGACGCCGAGCGAATCGAAGAATTTATAGCCTGCCGGCCGGTAGAGCGGGATGCCCGCGCCACCGAGTCCGGCGGTTTGGTCGACCCTGCCGGGTTCGGTCACCCGGAAAGCCATCAACCGGCAGGTATAAGTTTCCGCAGCGTAGAGCGTATTGCCGTCGGGGGACAGGCCGATGCCGTTCGGATTTTCGCTCGGGAAGATCACTTCCTCCAGATGCGAGCCATCGGCCTTGGCGTAGAAAATGCCCGTGATGTCGCGCTCGCGCGGGCGGTTCTTGCCGTGATCGGTGAACCAGAAGCCGCCGTGCGCGTCGAACACAATGTCGTTCGGCCCGCGCAGGATGCAGCCGAAATCGCCGTCCTTGTAGAGCACCTCGACCGCGCCGGTGTCGATGTCGATCCGCTCGATCCGCCCGCCCGAATAATCGTCGGCCTGACCGCTTGGAATCAAGAGGCCACTGGGATGCTCGTGGTAATTGAAGCCGCCATTGTTGCAGCAATAGAGCTTGCCGTCGGGGCCGAGCGCCAAGCCGTTGGGGCCGCCGCCGGGGGTCGCGACGGTTTCCTTGCTGCCTTCAGGGCGCACGCGGGTGATGCGACCGGCGGCGATCTCGACGAGGATGACGCTTCCATCGGGCATCGCGACCGGGCCTTCGGGAAAGCGCAGGCCGGTGGTGACGGTGGTGAAGTCGGGCATGGCGGGGCACCTCTCTTATGTCTTGTCCCCACCCTACCCGTTCGCTTTGAGCGAAGTCGAGAAGCGTTTCCAACTGCCCCGCGTCTCCCGACACGCATAAATCAAACCCACTGAATGTCGTTGCTTTGGCGTATTGATCACGACAAACCCGGTCCATGATTCGCATTTTTCTTGCCTTACTGGCGCTGCAAACAGCCCCACCGCCGCGCCCTGATGCCGTACCAGAGTCGCCGCCGGCGCAGGATGCCTTGCCCGAAGGGACGAATGGCTGGACCTTCCACCGCACGTCGACGGGCTGCTGGATCGACCGCGATGGCCCCGTCACCGGCAGCCGCGTGCGCGCGGAGCTGATGGCCAGCAATGCTGTCGGCAAGCGCCCCGCCCGGCTGACGGTCAGCGGGCTGGTCGCGCTGCCGCCCAGCGTCTCCGCAACCTATGTCCTGCCGGTAAGCTACACGAATCTGGGCGGCACCAACCCGGTGCGCCAGATAACGACCAGCGGCACGCAGATCAGCCTACCGGCATCCGCGTCGGACGATTCAGATGCGGTCATCCTGTTCCCTGATCGCATCGTGATCGGCACCGATCGTCCGCTGACGATCGACTTGCCCGCCTTCTACAGAATGACCAATCGGCTGAAATGGTGCGAGGAGCAGCGCCTGCGCATCGACCCCGGATCAAACCAACCGCCTGTCACGCAACCGAAACCCGATCCCAGCAGCTTTGTCGGCGTGGAGGATTATTACCCCGCCTCAGCACGACGGGCGGGCGACACTGGCGTCACCAGCGTCGCCGTTACCGTGTCCGCGCGGGGGCAAGTGAGCGAGTGCCGTATCACGACGAGCAGCGGCAGCGACGACCTGGACGATGCGACGTGCCTCGTCATGCACCGGCGGGCCCGTTTCACACCAGCGGTTGATTCCGCGGGGCAGCCGACCCAGGCGCTGTTCCGAATGCGCTTGCGCTGGTCGCTATAGGAAATCCGCTGAGCACGCCTTACCGCCTCGGCAGACCTGGGCGGTGGCCATAGAAGGACCGCGCCGCTTGTGGTTTGCGCGATGCACGTCCTTGGCTATGGCAATGCCAAGGAGAGCATGATGACCTTGCGTACCGGCGGCCGGATTCTGGTGGACAATCTGCTGGCCCAAGGCTGCGACCGCATTTTTCAGGTGCCGGGCGAGAGTTTCCTCGCGGTGCTCGACGCGCTCCACGACACGCCGCAGATCGACGTGGTGACGTGTCGGCAGGAAGGCGGCGCCGCGTTCATGGCCTGCGCCGACGGGACGCTGACGCAGCGACCGGGGGTGTGCTTCGTCACGCGCGGGCCGGGCGCGACCAATGCGAGCATCGGCGTGCATGTCGCGTTTCAGGATTCGCAGCCGATGATCCTGTTCATCGGCGACGTCGATCGCGGGATGCGCGACCGCGAGGGCTTTCAGGAAATCGATCTGGTATCGATGTTCACGCCGCTCGCGAAACTCGCGCTCCGGATCGACGACGCGCGCCGCATCCCGGAATATGTCGCCCGCGCCTATAATGTCGCGACCAGTGGGCGGCCCGGCCCAGTGGTGATCGCGCTGCCCGAGGATATGCTGAGGGATGAGGTGGAGGCGGTGGACCGGGCGCGGGCGGAACGCGTGTGGCAGGCGCCCTCGGCCTCGCGCCTCGCTTGGCTGGAGCAATGCCTGCACGATGCCGAACGCCCGGTAGCCGTCATTGGCGGCGCGGGCTGGACTCAGGAAACCGCGCAAGCCTTTCAGGATTTTGCCACGCGCTGGGGAGTCCCGGTGGCCGGCGCGTTCCGGCGGCAAGACGCGATGAGCAACCACGCACCCACTTGGGCGGGCAATCTGGGCTATGGCCCAAACCCCAGGCTTATCGAGCGGGTAAAGGCGGCAGACCTCCTGCTGGTCGTTGGCGCGCGGCTGGGCGAGGCGACAACCGACGGCTACACACTCGTCACGCCCGATCATCCCGGGCAAGTGCTGGTTCATGTGCACCCCGATCCTGATGCGCTGAATGCGGTGTACCGGGCGGATGTCCCGATCTGTGCCGACATGGACTCATTTGCCGCCCATGCGCTGGCAAGCATCACGCCTGATCCCAAGCGTCGGTTGCGTGCCGCGGGGCCGCTGCCCTTTCAAGGTGGCACCACCGCCCATGCCGAATGGCTCGACTGGTCAACACCGCGCGCGCGCGAGGGCGTCACTCTAGACCTTGGCCTATGCGTCGCCGCGATGCGTGAGCGCCTCACGCCTGAAGGCACGATCATCTGCAACGGCGCGGGCAATTTCTCTGGCTGGTGGCACCGCTATTGGCACTATGGCCCCCCCGGCACGCAACTCGCCCCAACCGCCGGCGCGATGGGCTATGGCGTTCCCGCCGCCGTCGCGGGCGCCCTTCGCTGCCCCGACAAGACCGTCGTCGCGGTGGCGGGCGATGGCGATTTCCTGATGAACGGGCAGGAACTCGCGACCGCGATCCAGCACGGCGCGAACATGCTCGTCATTGTCGTCGACAATGGCGGCTATGGCACGATCCGCATGCATCAGGAGCGCGAGTATCCCGCGCGGCTCAGCGGCACCGCGCTCCACAATCCCGACTTCGCGCTGCTCGCCAAAGCCTATGGTGCGTGGTCCGAAACCGTCGAGACCACCGGACAATTCGGCCCTGCGCTCGACCGCGCGCTGGCGCAACCCGGCGTCAAGCTGCTCCACCTGAAGACCGATATGGAAATCATCACCAACGGCACGACGATCGACGCCATCCGCCGCGCGCATAAATAAAGGGCCGCCCCGATCAAGTCGGAGCGGCCCTTCGGTCAGCCGGGTAAGGCCAGAAGCTTAGATATCGTCGCCGAGCGCGCCCTTGACCTTGCCAATGGTCTGCTGCGCCTTGCCCTTGGCTTCCTGCGCGGCACCGTCTGCCTTGGTCTTGGGGTCGTCGCTCATCTGCTTGATCTTGCCGATCGCTTCGTTGACATTACCCTTGATCTTGTCGCCGAGTTCACCCATCGTCGCTCTCCTCATATCAGTGACTTGAGAAGAACTGCGGATCGCGCGCCCGGTTCCC
>JAIETY010000059.1 GCA_019744885.1 Sphingomonas sp. | reverse complement strand
CTCCAGCCCGATGTCGAGGCCGCGTTGATCGTGCTCGTCGGCGGGATTGCGGCGGTACTGGTCGCGGCGGGCACTGGTGAGGCAGCGCCGCCGGCACCCACGATCGAGCCCGCAGCGCGCCACGACAGCCTTCCGGTCAACATCGATGAGCTGATCGAGGCGATCGTCGAGCCGATCCTGATCGTCGCCGGTGGCCGCGTTGCCCATGCCAATCAACCCGCCCGCGCGCTGCTCGGCGGGCATATCATCGGTGAGGATGTGCGGCTGGCGATCCGCCACCCGGCCGCAGCCGACCGACTAACCAATCGCAGCCCCGCGCCGAGCGCGCCGATCAATCTCGTCGGGCTCGGCACGCTTGATCAGCGCTGGGAAATGCGCGTCACCAACATGTCCGATGGGCGCCGCGTCGTGCATCTGATCGACCAGACCGGCAGCTATGCGGCCGAGCGGATGCGCGTCGACTTTGTCGCCAATGCCAGCCACGAGCTGCGCACGCCGCTTGCCTCGATTCTCGGCTTTGTCGAAACGCTGTCGGACGAAAAGGCGGGCGGCGATGCCGATGTCCGCGCGCGTTTCCTGAAAGTCATGTTCGACGAAGCGCGGCGGATGCAGCGGCTGGTCGAGGATCTGATTTCGCTGTCGCGGATCGAGGCCGAGAAATATCGGCTGCCCGCCGCCGAGGTCGACCTTGCCGTGCTGGTTGAGGAGGTGCATGCCGAACTCGCCGACACGCTCGACCAGCGCGGCGAGGATCTGATCGCCGAGATTGACGGCAATGTCCCCGCCGTTGCGGGTGATCGCGCGCAGTTGAGCCAGGTGCTGCACAATCTGATCGGCAATGCGATGAAATATGGGCGACCAGGCACGCCGGTCATCACCCGGCTGCGCCGCGACCAGACCGGCATGATTCGCTTGTCGGTCGCCGATGAAGGGGATGGCGTCGCGCCGGAGCATCTGCCGCGGCTGACCGAGCGATTCTACCGAGTCGATGCCGGTCGCAGCCGCGCGCTCGGCGGCACCGGGCTTGGGCTGGCGATCGTCAAACACATCATCGAACGCCATCGCGGGCGACTCGACATCACGAGCGTCGTTGGCAAGGGTACCGTCGCGTCGATCCTGCTGCCTGCAATCGCGCCCACGACCGCCACCAAAGAGTCGTTGTCATCAAAGAGTCACGTTACCGTCACAGAGGCACGTACATCGGGGTGATAGCCGCACGTCGGGCAGAGGACCGACAGGGAGGACAATCGATGCGTCTCAAGACCGCACTCATTGCTGCAACGGCATTCACACTTACCGGCATCATTTCAGCATGTACCGACCAAGCGAACGGCGGCGGCGCCGGATCGCGCGACCAGATCAGGATCGTCGGATCGTCGACCGTTTTTCCGTTCACGACGCTGGTGGCCGAACAGTTCGTCAACGCCAATCCGGGCTCGAAAGCGCCAGTGGTCGAAGCGAATGGCACCGGCGCCGGGATGAAGCAGTTCTGCGCCGGTGTTGGCGCGCGCCACCCCGATATCGAAAACGCATCGCGACGCATGACGGCGGCTGAGTTCAAGATGTGCAGCGACAATGACGTTGACCGGATTCTGGAAATCCAGATCGGCGTTGACGGCATCGCCTTTGCCGAAGCGACCAACGGCCCCAAGCTCTCACTGACGCCCGCCGACATCTATCTCGCGCTCGCCGCCACGCCGCGCGGCCAACCCAATACGGCGAAGACGTGGAAGGACGTGAACCCCGCGCTCCCAGCCATTCCGATCCAGGTCTATGGCCCGCCTGCCACCAGCGGCACGCGCGATGCGCTCGCCGAGCTGATCATGGCACGCGGTTGCGAGGCGATTTATCCCGACAGCATCGGGATGAAGAAGAAGGACGAGAATGCCTTTAAAAAGGCATGTCACACGATCCGCAGCGACGGCCCCTATGTCGATGCTGGCGAGAATGACAATCTGATCGTCCAGAAGCTTCAGTCGAACCCCAATGCCATGGGCATCTTCGGCTACAGCTATCTTGAGGAAAACAAGGCGACGCTGACGGGCGTGCCGCTCAGCGGCGTGGCGCCGACCTATGAGACGATTGCAGGGGGTACCTATCCTGGTGCGCGCCCGCTCTACATCTATGTCAAGAAAGCGCATATGGGCGCCATTCCGGGGCTCGACAAATTCGTCGAGGCCTATTCGAAGGCGTGGAACCCCGATGGTCCGCTGGTGAAGCGCGGCCTGATCGCGGCACCGCAGGCCGTACGCGATGCATCGGCTGCGGTCATCGCCAACGGCACCACGCTTGACGGGCGTGACCTGAAATAATCGACGGCGGGCGGCCTCCCGGGTTCGGGATGTGCCGCCCCGACCGGCAAGAAAGAACTGATCCAAGACTTGTCCACCCTCGCGCTTCTGTTTGTCATTGCCGGTCTTGGGCTGATCGGCTGGTTGACGGCGCGCGTCCGGGCGGTGGCGTTTCGGCGTGGCACCACGCGGCGGTTCAGCTCGCTGCCGTCGCATCATGGCGGCTATGTTGCGCTCTGGGTGGTCGGTCCGGCGCTGTTGTTCCTCAGCATCTGGGCGTTCACGACCCCCGCGCTGGTCACCGACCGTGTGCTGAAGGCGCCCGCGGCCGCAACGCTGCCACCGCCAGGCTTCGAACGCGCCGCCATACTCAGCCAGGCGCGATCGATCGCCGAGGGTCACGGCGTCAACGGCACGAGCGCGGCCGCCAATGCGCTTGCGCCCGCCTATCGCGAAGCGACCGCGCGCTATGGCTGGATCGGCGCGACGATTGCGCTGCTGTTCGCGATCGTCGGCGGGATCACCGCTTATCTGCGGATCAAACCGGGCTTCGGCGCGCGCACCCGGATCGAGCGTGTCATCATGGCCATGCTGCTGGCGGCGTCGCTGATCGCGATCCTGACGACGATCGGTATCGTCGGGTCGCTGATCGTCGAATCGTGGCGCTTCTTCCAGCTCGTGCCGATCGGCGATTTCCTGTTCGGCACGCATTGGAGCCCGCAAGTCATCGACCCGGCCGATCCGGGGGCGTCGCTCGGCGCGGTGCCGTTGTTCTGGGGCACGTTTTTCATTGGCGCGGTGATCGCGATGCTCGTCGCGATCCCGTTCGGGCTGATGAGCGCAATCTACCTCACGCAATATGCGAGCGCCGGCGTGCGCCGCTGGATGAAGCCGATCCTCGAAATTCTCGCGGGCGTGCCGACCGTCGTCTATGGCTATTTCGCCGCGCTGACCGTGGCCCCTGCGGTGCGCGACCTGGCCGTCTCGATCGGCATCAAATATGCCAGCTCCGAAAGCGCGCTTGCGGCGGGGCTGGTGATGGGGGTGATGATCATCCCGTTCGTCTCGTCGATGGCCGATGATTCGCTCGCGGCGGTGCCAGCGTCGATGCGCGACGGCTCGCTCGCAATGGGCGCCACCACCTCGGAGACGATCAGCCGCGTGCTGCTGCCCGCCGCCCTTCCCGGCGTGGTCGGTGGCGTGCTGCTCGCGGTCAGCCGCGCGATCGGTGAGACGATGATCGTCGTCATGGCCGCCTCAGGTGCCGCAACGATCAGCCTCAACCCGCTGTCGAGCGCGACCACCGTGACCAAGCAGATCGTCGACCTGCTGACCGGCGAAGCCGAATTCGACAGCCCGAAAACACTTGCCGCCTTTGCGCTGGGGCTGACGTTGTTCGTCATCACGCTGCTGCTCAACATCATCGCCTTGACCGTCGTGAAGCGGTACCGCGAAGCCTATGACTGATCGGCCCGCCTCTGCCCCGGCGTTCGAACGCGCACCGACCGAATGGCGGTCGCTGGCGATGCAGCGCCGCGTCCAGCGCCGCTATGCCGCCGAGCGACGCTTCCGGCTGCTCGGGCTGGCGGCCATTATCGGCTCGGCCGGTTTCCTCGCTTTCCTGCTGTTCACGATGCTGATGAATGGCGTCCAAGGCTTCGTTCAGACGCGCATCGACGTGCCCGTCGATTTCGCGCGCGCCGGGCTGACGCTCGATCCGGCGCGACTGCACGGCGAAGGCGCTGATCTCGCGCTGGCGGGCGCGGGGCTTGAGGATGCGATGACGCGCGCCGCCGTCGCTGCCTTTGGTCCTGGTGGTGAAAAGCTGATCTCGCGCAGTGCTTGGCTGATGCTGCGCGACCGGCTGAAGGCCGATCCGCGCCTGCTCGAAGGGCGCACGGTGATTGCCGTGCCTGCTGCCAGCGACATCGACATCGCCGCCAAGGGCAAAGGCACACCCGAAGCCGAAGCGATCGTCGCGCGGCTCACCGCGCGCGGCCAGTTGCACACCAGCTTCAACGTCTCCTTCCTGACGTCGGCCGATTCGAGCGATCCGACGATTGTCGGCATCTGGGGCGCGCTGAAGGGGTCGATCTTCACGATGCTCGTCACGCTGCTGCTGGCCTTCCCGGTCGGGGTGCTCGCAGCGCTCTACCTTGAGGAATATGCGCCGCGGAACTGGCTGACCGATCTGATCGAAGTGTCGATCAACAATCTGGCCGCCGTGCCGTCGATCATTTTCGGCCTGCTTGGGCTCGCGGTGTTCCTGAACCTGTTCGACCTGCCGCGCTCGGCGTCGCTCGTTGGCGGCATGACATTGGCGCTGATGACGATGCCGGTGATCGTCATTGCTGGACGCAATGCGATCAAGGCCGTCCCGCCGTCGATCCGCGATGCGGCACTCGGCATTGGCGCCAGCCCGGTGCAAGTCGTCTTCCACCACGTCCTGCCGCTCGCGCTGCCCGGCATTCTAACGGGCACGATCATCGGCATGGCCCGCGCGCTTGGCGAGACGGCGCCGCTGCTGATGATCGGCATGCGCGCCTTCATCGCGACGCCGCCGACGCGGCTGACCGATCCGGCGACGGTGCTGCCGGTGCAGATTTTCCTCTGGTCGGACGAAGTGAGTCGCGGGTTCGTCGAAAAGACGAGCGCGGCGATCATTGTCCTCCTTGTCTTCCTCCTCGCGATGAATGGCTTTGCCATTTACCTGCGCAACAAATTCGAGACTCGCTGGTGAGCCCTATTCCTGCCAACGGCATTCCGCCCAAAATGACCGCCCATCACGTCAACGTCTTCTACGGTGACAAGCAGGCGATCAATGATGTGTCGATCGACATCCCGCTCGATCAGGTGACCGCGCTGATCGGCCCGTCGGGCTGCGGCAAATCGACGTTCCTGCGCACGCTCAACCGGATGAACGACACGATTCCGATCGCGCGGACGCAAGGCGATATCCGCCTCGATGGCGAGGATATCTATGCCCCTGACATGGATGTCGTCCAGCTGCGTGCCCGTGTGGGCATGGTGTTCCAAAAGCCCAATCCGTTCCCCAAGACGATCTACGAAAATGTGGCCTACGGCCCGCGCATCCACGGCCTCGCCTCAGGTCGCACGCAGATGGACGCGATCGTCGAACAGTCGCTCCGCCGCGCCGGCTTATGGGACGAAGTCAAGGACCGCCTAAGCGACAGCGGCACCGCGCTGTCGGGCGGCCAGCAGCAGCGGCTGTGCATCGCCCGCGCCATCGCCGTCGACCCCGAAGTCATTCTGATGGACGAGCCGTGCAGCGCGCTCGACCCGATCGCGACCGCCAAGATCGAGGGGCTGATCCACGAGCTGAAGGGCCGCTACGCGATCGTCATCGTCACGCACAACATGCAGCAGGCCGCGCGCGTGTCGCAGCGCACCGCCTTCTTCCATCTGGGCCAGTTGATCGAAACCGGCGCGACGTCGGACATCTTCACCAACCCGCGCCAGGAACGCACCAAAGACTATATCACCGGCCGCTATGGCTGATTGGACAAGAATCGAGATTTCAGTTGGTTGACCACACAGTTAAGGCATTTGACGAAGATATCGGGCGGCTGCGCGGGTTGATTGCGCAGATGGGCGGGCTTGCCGAACAAGCGATCATCCAGGCGATGGAAGCGCTCAATCGGCACGACCTCGACGCCGCCGACCGCGTGGTCGCGGGCGACCGCCAGATCGACGAAATCGAGCAGGAAGTCGAAAGGCTCGCGGTCGAGCTGATTGCGCTCCGCGCCCCGCTCGCCGATGATCTGCGCGAAGTCGTCGCGGCGCTGAAAATCGCCAGCGTCGTCGAACGGATTGGCGATTATGCCAAGAATATCGCGCGCCGCGTCGTCGCCGTCGACGATCACAGCGACATTGAGCCGCTGTCGGTCCTCCCCGCGATGGCCGATCTCGCCTGCCGGATGGTGCATGACGTGCTCGACGCCTTCGCCGCGCGCGATGCCGAAGCGGCGATTCGCGTGAGCGAGACCGACCGGATCGTCGACGATTTCTACAACAGCCTGTTCCGCGCGCTCGTCACCTACATGATGGAAAACCCGGCGAGCATCGGCCAGGCGACGCATCTGCTGTTCATTGCCAAGAATCTGGAGCGCGTGGGCGACCACGCGACCAATGTCGCCGAAATGGTCTATTTTGCGGCTACCGGCGTCCATATGGGCGAGCGCGAACGCGGCGCTCGTTCGATCATCTGACGGAGAAGACCGATGGCACGCGCCAAGATGTTGCTGGTGGAAGACGATGCGGCGCTTGCCGAATTGCTCGTATGGCATTTCAAGCGCGAGGATTTCGATGTCCAGCAAACCCCCGATGGTGAGGAAGCGCTGCTGCTCGCCAAGGAAGCAACGCCCGACATCGTCCTGCTCGACTGGATGGTCGAGGGGCTGAGCGGCATCGAAGTCTGCCGACGCCTGCGCCGCATGCCCGAAACCGCCAATGTCCCGATCATCATGCTCACCGCGCGGGGGGAAGAGGAAGATCGCGTGCGCGGGCTGGAAACGGGCGCCGATGATTATGTCACCAAGCCGTTCAGCCCGCGTGAACTCGTCGCACGGGTCGGCGCGGTGCTGCGGCGGGTACGCCCGGCGCTCGCGGACGAGCAGCTGATCTACGCCGACATCGAAATGGATACCGTCGGCCACAAAGTGCGGCGCGGCGGCGAAGTCGTGCCGCTCGGCCCCACCGAATTCCGCTTGCTCAAGCATTTCCTCGAGCATCCCGGCTGGGTGTTCAGCCGCGAACGGTTGCTCGACGCGGTGTGGGGCCATGACAGCGACATCGAAAGCCGCACCGTCGACGTGCACATCCGCCGCCTGCGCAAAGCGATCAACATCGGCGACAAGCCCGACATCATCCGCACCGTCCGCTCGGCGGGCTATGCGCTCGACGCGGGGACCTGAGCCGCGCTGACCGCGAATGGCGCGGGAGCCATGCGCGGCTTGATGCGTTGAGGGCGTGATGCAGCCGGTTCGGCTGCGCCTGCCCAAGGAGCCCATCATGCATCGCATCCTTCTCGCCGCGCTCGCGCTTGCTGCCCCCGCCACCGCCCAAACCTCGCCCCAGCCGCCCGTCCCCGAAAGCCGCACCGGGATTCCCGACACCGCGCTGTCGAACGAGCCCGTGCCCTCGACCGGCCCCCGCGCGCGCCAGAGCAACCGATCCCCAAGCAACAATGCATCGATCGAAGCCAACGCCAGCGTCCAGCCGCGCGCGGTAACGCCAATCGCCGCCGGATCGACGATCGTCTTCCAGCCCGCGCCGCCGCCCGGCGAAGCCTATCCCGCACCCGCGCCGCTCGCCAGCTACCCCGTCTGCCACGCCAATCAGTTCGACAAATGCGTCGAGCCCGGCGCGCGCAAGGCCAGCCGCAAGCGCCCGATGCGACGCCGGTAACCGCGCGGCTTTTCGCGCGCGCGATCATCGCCTAGGAAGCTCCCCGAACCAATTTCAGGGGAGCTTGCCATGACCATTTCCTACACCGACCGCGTCGCGATCGTCACCGGCGCGGGGGGCGGCCTGGGCCGCGCCTATGCGCTCGAACTCGCGCGGCGCGGCGCGAAGGTTGTCGTCAACGATCTCGGCGGATCGCGCGACGGCACTGGCCATTCGGATGCCGCGCTCAAGGTCGTCGAGGAAATCACGGCGGCGGGCGGCGAAGCCATCTCCAACGGCGGCAGCGTCACCGATTACGACCAGATGGTCGCAATGGTCGAAGCCGCCAAAGCAAAATGGGGCCGCGTCGACATCCTTATCAACAATGCAGGCGTCCTACGCGACAAGAGCTTCGCCAAGATGGAGCCCGCCGATTTCAAATTCGTGATCGACGTCCATCTCAATGGCTCGGCCAATTGCACCAAGGCGGTGTGGGAAACGATGCGCGCGCAAAATTATGGCCGCGTGCTGATGACGGCGTCGTCGACCGGGCTCTACGGCAATTTCGGCCAAGCCAATTACGGCGCGGCCAAACTCGGCCTTGCGGGCCTGACCAAGACGCTCGCGATCGAGGGTGCCAAGAACAACATCAAGGTCAACACGATCGCGCCGACCGCCGGCACGCGCATGACCGAGGATCTGTTCCCCGCCGAAGCCTTTGCCGCTTTCGCGCCGGAGAAGGTCGCGCCGGCCGCCCTCTTCCTCGTTTCCGAAGACGCGCCGACCAACATGATCATCGGCGCGGGCGCGGGCGTGTTCCAGGCCGCCTATGTCACGCTGACGCAAGGAGCACTGCTGACCGGCGACGACCTGTCGCCCGAAGGCATTGCCGCGCATTGGGACGCGATCACCGACCGGACGGCTGAGATGACGCCGCAGTCGGGCAGCGAACAGTCGCTGTCGATCCTGCGCAAGCTGCAGGGGCAGTAAGCCCCGGTCGGGGGCTGCGCCGATTGCAGCCCCCGCTACCTTGTGCGACGCTTCGCACGATGACGCCATCTTCCCCTGGCCCGGCCGAACAGCCCGCGACCGGCAGCCTGATCCGCAGCGTCGGCCCATGGGGGCTGGCGGCGATGATCCTGAACGGGTTGATCGGCGCGGCGATATTCGGCCTGCCCGCCAGCGTTGCCCAAGCCGCCGGCGTCTGGGCGCCTTTGGTCATTCTGATGGTGGCTGCCGCGATGCTGACCGTGCTGCTGGTGATGGCGCGGTTGGCGGCGCTGTTCGATGGCACGGGCGGCCCGATCCAATATGTCGAAGTTGCCTTTGGCCGACCCGTCGCGTTTCAGATCGGCTGGATGCAATTGCTGTCGACGACGGCCGCCGCTGCCGCCAATGTCAACCTGCTGGCCGATTATGCGTTGCGCGGCTGGCCCGCCGCAGGCAGCAGCCCCTGGGCGCACAGCGGCATCGTGCTTGTTGCGCTATCGCTGATTTTGATCGTCACGCTCAACCGCACGAGCGGCATCGCGCGAACCCTTGCGGTGCTTGCGGTCATCAAGCTCGTCCCGCTCGTGCTGCTGGTCGTGCTCGCCGCGCCGATGATGATCGCGGAGATCGGCCCTGCGCTGGCGTCGGCGCGGGTCCCCGCGCCATCGTCGCTGACGCAAGCGGCGCTGCTGTGTGCCTATGCGCTGGTGGGGTTTGAGGCGGCGCTGACGGTAGCGGGCGAAGCGCGCGACCCCAAGCGCGATTTTCCGCGCGCGCTGGTGATGGTGTTCGTCACGGTGGCGCTGCTCTATGCGCTGCTGATCTGGGGCTATGTCGTCACAACCCCGGCCACCGGCATGCCCGACAAGGCGCCGCT
>JAIETY010000133.1 GCA_019744885.1 Sphingomonas sp. | reverse complement strand
CGGTCTCCCGGAGGGAATTCGCTCGCGGGTGAGCTTCGATACGCGAAGGAGCGCAGCGGTTCGCCTGTGAACAAGCATGTCACCCCTTTTGAACCACGACCGTTTCAGCGGGCCGATGCGTTGCCGGCGACGCTGTCGCCGCGCATGTTGGCATCGCTGCTCGGCACGGTGGGTGACATGGCCTTTGTCCTCGACGCGGCCGGTGTCGTGCTCGACGTCGCCATCAGTGAATCGGGTTTGGCGACGCACGGTTTCGTCGAGTCGATCGGCAAGCCCTGGCTCGATACCGTCAGCGATGAAAGCCGCATCAAGGTCATAGAAATGATCGCCGATGCCAGCAACGGCGTCGCCGCGCGCTGGCGTCAGGTCAATCATCCGAGCGCCATCGGCGATATTCCGGTGCGCTATCTGACGATCGGGCTGGGCGAGGGGCGTCTGATCGCGATCGGGCGCGACATGCGTGACGCTGCGGTTCTTCAGCAGCGGCTGTTGCAGGCGCAGCAATCGCTCGAACGCGATTATCTGCGGTTGCGTCAGGCCGAGGCGCGCTATCGGTTGCTGTTCGACATGGCGACCGAGCCGGTGCTGATCGTCGATGCCGCCACCCGGCGCATTCGCGAAGCCAATCCCGCCGCGCACCGCGTCCTCGCCGCAAAGCCGGGATCGCTCACTGATCAGCCGGTCAGCGGTATTGTCGATGCGGACCACCGTGAAGCTTTTGTCGCCTATCTGGGTGCCGCTGAAGCCGCCGACGATGTCCTGCCCGTGGCCATGCCGCTCCGTGGTGGGGGCAGCGATGTGCTGCTGTCGGCGCGGCTGTTCCGTCAGGCGCGGGCGGCCATGCTGCTGGTACGGATCATGCCGGTTGATGCGGCGGATCCGTCCATCGGCGCGGATATTCCCTGGGTTGATGTCGTCGAACGCATGCCCGATGCTTTTGTCCTCACCGACAAGGCGCTCAACATCCTGACCGCAAATGCTGCCTTCATCGAGCTTGCCCAACTGCCCTCGCTCGACCGGGCGCGCGGCAATCGGCTCGACGGGTGGCTCGGCCGTCCGGGAATCGATGTCGATCTGATGGTCGGTCAACTCCGCGATCACGGCGCGGTGCGCAATGTCGCCTCGGTGCTGCGCGGGGTCGATGGCGGCGTCGAGGAAATCGAGGTCTCCGCCGTCGCCGCACCTTATGGCGACAGCGAATGCTATGGCTTCACGATCCGCTCGGTCGGGCGGCGGTTGCGTGACATGCCAGCGGGCGACCAACCGCTGCCGCGCTCGGTTGAGCAGCTCACCGATCTGGTCGGGCGCATGTCGCTCAAGGAAATCGTGCGCGAGTCGACTGATTTGATCGAGCGGCTGTGCATCGAAGCGGCGCTCGCCCATACCTCGGACAATCGCGCTTCGGCCGCCGAAATCCTCGGCGTCAGCCGCCAGAGCCTCTATTCGAAGCTGCACCGCCATGGGCTGGGCAATCTGGTCGGCGACGACAGCTAGCCGATACGGCGACTGTCCAAAAAAACTGACAATCCAGATTGACGCTTTGAATTGTCAGGCATAGCCTTGCGCTATGGCTCAAAGCCCCGCCACGCTTGCCTTTGTCCCGCCGCCGCGGCTGCGCGATGTGCTCGAATTATTGAAGCCGATTACCTGGTTTCCGCCGATCTGGGCGTTCATGTGCGGTGTGGTCTCATCGGGTGAGGCGTGGGGGCCGCGACTGCCCTTCATCATTCTGGGTGTGCTGCTGACCGGACCCTTGGTGTGCGGGACGAGTCAAGCCATCAACGACTGGTTCGACCGGCATGTCGATGCGATCAACCAGCCCGATCGCCCGATTCCGTCGGGGCGGATCGGCGGCACATGGGGCCTGAGGATCGCGATCATCGGTTCGCTGGTTTCGGCGGCGGCTTCGGCGCTGGCTGGTCCTTGGGTGTTCGGGGCGACCTGCCTCGCGCTTGCGTCGGCCTGGGCCTATAGCGCGCCGCCGTTCCGCGCGAAGATGAGCGGCATTTGGGGGCCGGGCCTCGTCGCGATCAGCTATGAAGGGCTGACCTGGTTCACGGGCGCGAGTGTGATGTCGGGTGGCTTGCCACCCGCGTCAGTGCTGGCGGTGCTGCTGCTCTACAGCCTCGGCGCGCATGGCATCATGACGCTCAATGATTTCAAGGCCGTCGAGGGCGACCGCGCGATGGGCATTCGCTCGCTGCCGGTGACGCTCGGCGTCGACCGTGCGGTCCGCGTTGCCTGCTGGGTGATGGCGGTGCCGCAAGTGGTCGTCATCGCGATCCTGCTTCAGCTCCATCATGTCGGCGCGGGCATCATCGTGATCGCGCTGCTGATCGGGCAGCTCGCGCTGATGCCGAAGCTGCTCGCCGATCCGGTCGGCAAGACGCCATGGTATAATGCTACCGGTACCACGCTGTCAGTGCTGGGTATGCTGGCGTCCGCGCTGGGGCTTGGCGGGGTATTGCCGATATGAAACCGCTCGGTTGGTTCGGCATTGCCCGACTCGGGCTGGTGCAATTCGCGATCGGCGCGGTGGTGATGCTTGCGTCGTCGCTGCTCAACCGGCTGATGGTCGTCGAATATGCGCTGCCCGCCGCTGTCCCCGCAGGCCTCGTGGCGTGGCATTATGCGGTGCAGCTGTCGCGCCCGGTGTGGGGGCATGGGTCGGACAAGGGCCATCGGCGCACGCCGTGGATCATCGGCGGCATGGCGATGCTGGCGGGCGGCGCGATGCTGGCGGTGGCCTCGCTTGGCGAGCTCGCGCGCGGCAGCTTGCCCGGTTTTGCGCTGGCGGTCGCAGCATTCAGCATCATCGGCGCGGGGGTCGGCGCGGCGGGAACGTCGCTGTTGGCATTGCTCGCGACACGCACGGCACCCGAACGCCGCGCGGCTGCGGCAGCGATCACCTGGATCATGATGATCGTCGGCATCGTCATCACCGCGAGCATTGCCGGTCGGTTGATTGATCCGTTTACGCCGGAACGCCTCGCGCTGGTCGCGGGCGGCGTGGCAGGCGGCGCCTTTCTGGTGTCGCTGATCGGGATTTGGGGTGTCGAGGGCACACCTGCGCCGGTCGTAGCCCCGGTCGATGCACTGCCCGCCCAGACATTTGGCGACGCCGTTCGCGAAATGCTCGCCGAGCCTGAAGCACGGCATTTCACCGGCTTCGTCTTTCTGGCGATGCTGGCGTATTCGATGCAGGATTTGATCCTCGAACCTTTTGCCGGGCTCGTCTTCGGGATGACGCCGGGGCAATCGACGCAACTGTCGGGCACGCAGCATAGCGGCGTCCTGCTCGGCATGATCCTGGTGGGCATCGGCGGCAGTGCTTTTGGCGGCGGCACCCCGCGCGTGTTGCGGCGCTGGATTGTGGGCGGATGCCTTGGCTCGGCGCTTGCACTGGCGGGGCTTGGACTGGCCGCGCGGGCAGGGACGAGCTGGCCACTTGCGGCGAACATCTGGGCGCTAGGTTTCGCGAATGGCGTCTTCGCCGTCGCTGCAATTGGCGCGATGATGAGCCTGGCGGGTGCTGCCGGACCGCAGCGCGAAGGTGTGCGGATGGGAGTCTGGGGCGCGGCGCAAGCGATTGCGTTCGGTCTCGGCGGGCTGACTGGCGCTGTCGGGGTCGATGTCGCGCGGGCAGTGATGAAGGCGGACGGACCAGCGTTCACGCTGGTTTTTGCAGTTGAAAGTGGATTGTTTCTGGCGGCCGCGTGGCTCGCCGTGGGTGTTGGACGCGGGGCAATCGCCCGGCAACGGAGGGCTTTGGCATGAAGCATGATTTCGACGTCGTTGTCGTAGGTGGTGGCCCTTCGGGCGCAACCGCAGCCACTGATCTGGCGCGCGCAGGACATCATGTCCTGCTGCTTGACCGCGCTGGCCGCATCAAACCCTGCGGCGGTGCCATCCCGCCACGGTTGATCAAGGATTTCGAGATCCCCGATCACCTGCTCGTCGCCAAGGCGACCGCGGCCCGTATGATCGCACCGTCGGCCAAAGCGGTCGAAATGCCGGTCGGCGACGGTTTTGTCGGCATGGTCGATCGCGAAGTGTTCGATGAATGGTTGCGCGCGCGCGCCGCGCTTGCCGGCGCCGAGCGGCGGACGGGGACGTTCGAACGGATCGAGCGCGATGCCGATGGCACGGCTGTCATCGTCTATTCGCAAGATCGCGGCGGCGCCGAACACCGCGTCCGCACCCGCGCGATCATTGGCTGCGACGGCGCCAAGTCGGGCATTGCACGTCAGGCAATCAAGGGCGCCAAGACCAAGTTCGTCTTCGCCTATCACGAAGTCGTCAAGGCTCCCGCCGCGCATTTCGACTACCGTCCCGAACGCTGCGATGTCGTCTATCAGGGCAATATCTCACCCGACTTCTATGGCTGGGTGTTCCCGCATGGCGAGACCGCGAGCATCGGCGTCGGTAGCGCGAACAAGGGCTTTGCGCTGCGCGATTCCTGCACGCGGCTGCGCGAGCAAAGCGGCCTCGCCGGGTGTGAGACGATCCGCCGCGAAGGCGCGCCGATCCCGCTCAAGCCGCTGTCGCGCTGGGACAATGGCCGCGATGTCGTCGTCGCCGGAGATGCCGCTGGCGTCGTTGCGCCGGCATCGGGCGAGGGGATTTACTATGCGATGAGCTGCGGGCGCTTCGCCGCTGAGTCGGTCACGCAATTCCTCGCGACGGGCAAGCCGCAGGCGCTGCGTCAGGCGCGCAAGCGCTTCATGCGCGCGCATGGCCGCGTGTTCTGGGTGCTCGGCATCATGCAGCATTTCTGGTACCGCAGCGACAAGCGCCGCGAACGCTTCGTCACCATCTGCGAGGATAAGGACGTTCAGCGGCTGACCTGGCAAGCCTATATGAACAAGGAGCTCGTCCGCGCCGAACCAATGGCGCATGTGCGCGTGTTCGTGAAGGACATGGGTCATTTGCTGGGACTGACCGCCTGAGCATGTCCAAACCCATGCCGCGCCTCTGGCTGTTCCCGATCGTCGTCGGCGGACTGGTGGCTGCAATCGTCGCGATCATGGGCCTGACGATCGCGCTGCCCGATGCCTGGTACCACCAACTGGTGCTGCCGCGCTGGGCGCCGCGCGATGATGTGTTCGGGCTGGTCTGGATGATCGTCTATGGCCTGACCGCGATCGCGGTCATCACCGGCTGGCGCGCGATGCCGACGCGCGAGGGCGACTGGCTGATTGGCCTGTTCGCGATATCGGGGTTCCTCAACATCCTGTGGAGCATGTTGTTCTATCGCCTTCACCGGCCCGACTGGTCGCAAGTCGAAGTGATATTGTTCTGGATTTCGGCGCTCGCGCTGGTGGTGCATAGCTGGCGCTGGTCGATCACGGCGGCACTGATGTTCCTGCCCTATCTCGGCTGGGTCACCTTTACCGGCTATCTGAATCTTGTGATCGTGCGGCTGAACGGCCCGTTCGGCTGAGTCGGATGGCCGGGCTGTTCGCCAGCGGCCATGCCGTTGATATCGTTCTGCTGGTGATTGCGATCGAAGCGATCTGGCTGCGACTGACCGCGCGCTGGCACTGGGCGACGCTGCTGTGCCGCCTGATGCCCGGCGTGATGATGCTGATGGCGCTCCGCGCCGCGCTCACCGGGGGCGGCTGGCCAGTGGTTGCGCTGCTGCTGGCGCTGTCGTTCCCGTTCCATCTTGCCGATCTGCGCTATGGGCAAGGCGTGCGGGCATAGAAAAGGGGCGGGTCTGCAACCAGACCCGCCCCGAATTTGCCGATGTCGTCGCTTACTTGAGCGTCGACAAATAGGCGATCGTGTCCGCGCGCTGCTGCGGATCGGTCATGCCCGGATAGGTCATCTTGGTGCCGGGAACAACGCGCTGCGGCTTTTCGAGATACTGGAACAGCTTCTCGGGCGTCCAGGTGATGCCGCTGTTCTTGTTGGCGGCCGAATAGGTGTAGCCCGCAATGGTGCCCGCTGCGCGACCGACGACACCCTTGAGCATCGGGCCGATCATGTTCTTGTCGGGGGCGTGGCATACCTTGCAAGCAATGAACGCCTTTTCACCCTTGGCTGCATCGCCCGTGAACGACGCGAATTTGGCGCCCGAAAGCGTGTCGGTATTGTCAGGGGCGACGGCGCCTGCTGCGGGTGCGGCAGCCGGGGCTGCGGCATTGGCGGTTGCTTCGGGTGCCGTGGCGGCGGGGGTCTCAGCTGCCGGAGTGGCGGCGGTTTCTTCAGCCGGCTTCTGCGAGCATGCTGCCAGCGCAAAGACCGACAGAGCCACGCCAAAAGCGATCCGGCCCGTACGCGTCGACGATTGTGAGTGCATCTTGTCCTGCTCCTACCCATTCATGCCGGGCGATACCGGCGAAAACACTCGCTGATTCGGTCAAGTGTCGGCGCATCGATACACGGAATCTTGCAAGAGCAAAATTCACTTCGCACCAACCTGACTACATCCTTAAGGGAACGGCTTGTCGTACGGACCCGAAACCAATGTTCGCGCGTTGGGCGGCGCGATGCATAAATTCTGGCTGATCACCAATCGATCCTCGGGCTCGACGAGCGCCGACCGACAGACCGCGCTGGTCGGGCGCCTGCGCGAACACGGTTTCGCCGAAGCGGGGGCGACCAACTTCCCCGATGATCCGCTGCCGAGCGCCGACACGCTTGGCGCAGCGGGCGTCGATCTGGCGGTGCTGTACGCGGGTGACGGAACCATCAATGCCGCGATCCGCAAGCTCGAGCACTGGGACGGCGCCATCCTGATTCTGCCGGGCGGGACGATGAACCTGCTGGCGCGCGAACTCCACGGCGGCGCTGATCTTCTCGCTATCATCGATCTGGCCGACGCCGATGCCCCCCGCGTGGCGCTGCCTTATGTGGAGGCAGGCGAATCGCGCGCCTTTGTCGGCCTGATCCTCGGGCCGGCGGCGAATTGGGCGCATGCGCGCGAGGCCGCACGCGCGGGTCGCGCCCGCTCGGTGTTGCGCGCGATTGCCCACGCCTGGCGGCGTACCTTCGGGCGTGGCATTCGGGTCACCGGCGCGCCGGGCTTGCCCCGGCAGGCGCAAGCGGTGTTCGTTCAGCCTGATCGTGACAGGCTGCGGGTAGCGGCGGTCGATGCGCGCGACTGGCGCACGATCCTGGCGCTTGGCTGGGATTGGGTAACGGGTGACTGGGTCAAGGCCGCTGCCGTCCACGAAGTGCGGGCGCAAACGCTGCGCATCGCCGAACACCGTCCGGCACTCGGGCTGTTCGACGGCGAGCCGGTCAAGATCGCGCCCGATGTGACGATCCGCGCGGGCCGAACCGCACCTCAGTTCGTGCAAACGCGGGAGAGCTGATGGCGACGCTGTTCCATGTCAGCGATATCCATTTCGGCGCCGAAGACCCGGCTGCAATCACCTGGTTTGCCTCAATTGTCCACGCCGAGCAGCCCGATGCGGTCGTCGTCACCGGCGATCTGACGATGCGCGCACGCCACACCGAATTTGCGGCGGCCACGGCGTGGCTCGAAGGATTGGGGCGACCTGTCACCGTCGAAGTCGGCAATCACGATCTGCCCTATTTCAACCCGTTCGCGCGCTTTCTTCAGCCCTATGCGCGTTACGGTCGGCTTGAGCGCATGGTCGAACGACCGCTCGAAATCGCTGGGGTCGCGATTGTGCCGCTGCGCACCACCGCGCGATTCCAATGGCGACTCAACTGGTCGAAGGGGCATGTCAGCGACGGCGAGTTGCGCCTGACTCTTCAGCAGATGGCGGCGGCATCCGCCGATCGATTCGCGATCGTCGCAGGGCATCACCCGCTGATCGAGGGCGGGACGCGCGGCACGGCGCACACGCGCGGCGGCGCCGATGCGCTGGCGCGGCTCGCGGCCGCCGGGGTGCGGGCTGTGCTTTCCGGGCACGTCCACGATCCGTTCGATCGCGCGGTGGACGTTGGCCGGGAAACGATAAGGTTGATCGGCGCGGGCACCTTGTCGCAACGTGTCCGCAGCACGCCGCCGTCGTTCAACGAACTGCGGATTGAGGGTGCCGCGCTCGCCGTGACGGTGCGCGAGATGCGCTAGGCGATGGCTTGCCCGAAGACGAGAAGATTGCCATCGGGCGCGCGGATCATCAGTTCGCGCTGGCCATAGGGCTGATCGACCGGCCCCACGACATGACCCGCAGGCAAGGTTGCCAGTTTCGCGGCGATTTGCTCGTGGATTTTGGCGAGATCGCGAACATCGACATAATAGGCAAAGCCACGATGCGGCTGGCCGAGTTCATCAGGGCAGTGGTTTTCGAGGATACGGATACCGGCACCTTCAAGCGAGACATAGGCGTATCCCGGCTGCTGAAAAGCGAGCGTGAAGCCGAGGATGTCGACGAAAAAATGCAGCGCCGGTGCGAGGTCGGCGACATGCATGAACGGCGTGATCTGAAGGACATTGTCGGCCATGCGGCTGAGGCTATCAGACTGCGACGCGACGACAAGCCGGTCAGCGTAGCCAGCGCTGCATTTTGGGATAGGGATCGTCGCCCGACGCTTCGGCCTCCTTGGTCGTAGCCACCATCCCGAACCATTCGAGCATCGGCACCCCGAAATAGCGTCCGGCGGCAAAATTATCGATGATCGCGCGCGCGCCGCCGCATAGGACCAGGCGATCGCCGCCATTTCCTCGCCTGGATCGCTCGACACAGTGCACAATGTCGCGCGCGTCGCAGGATCGCAGACGGCGATATGCCCCGCCTCGTGCAACAAGTCGCCGGGGTAAGCCAGCCGCGCGGGATCATAGACAATACCGCCGTCGCGCACCGTCAGGCCGGGCAGAAAGCTATCGTCGGGCACCGGGCCCGGCGCGACCGCAATGCCAATGCCCTCAATAAAGGCGATCATGCGCGCAATCGGGGTGTCGCTCATTGTTGGGAAGCTACCCGATCATGGCGCAACGAAAAAGGGCGGCCTGTTTCCAGACCGCCCCTTTGTTGTGCGTCGAAATCGCTTAGCGCTTCGAGAACTGGAAGCTGCGGCGGGCCTTGGCCTTGCCGTACTTCTTGCGCTCGACCGTGCGGCTGTCGCGGGTCAGGAAGCCTGCGGCCTTCACCGGCGCACGCAGCACCGGCTCATAGCGGGTCAGGGCCTGGCTGATGCCGTGCTTGACCGCGCCAGCCTGGCCCGAAAGCCCGCCGCCCTTGACGGTGCAGATCACGTCATACTGGCCCTCACGCTCGGCAACGCCGAACGGCTGGTTGATGACAAGGCGCAGCGTCGGGCGTGCGAAATAGATCTGCTGGTCGCGGCCGTTGATCGTGATCTTGCCCGAGCCGGGCTTAATCCAGACGCGCGCAACGGCGTCCTTGCGGCGACCGGTTGCATAGGCGCGGCCCTGCTTGTCGATGATGGCTTCGCGCAAGGGCGCGGGTTCGGGCGCGGGGCCCGAAGTGCTGACCGGCATGACATCGCCGAGCGTGGCGGCGGCAGGGCCCACCGGGCGCGGCTGGTTCGCCAGATCGGCGAGGTCGGAAAGCGACTGACGATTATCGGACATTAGTTGCCCACCTTATTCTTGCGGTTCATGCTCGCGATATCGAGCACCTGCGGGTTCTGAGCTTCGTGCGGATGGTTCGGCCCCGCGAAG
>JAIETY010000051.1 GCA_019744885.1 Sphingomonas sp. | reverse complement strand
AAGGCCGGCCCCTTGCTCTCGGCCTTCACGATCATCGCGGTGACGATGATGAGCGGCAAGGTCAGCGCGAGCAGCACCAGGCTCGCGGCAATGTCGAACAGCCGCTTGAACGCGCTCGACAACATCCGCCCGCTCGAAAAGCCATCGGAGAAAATCAGCCAGCTCGGATTGACGCTGTCGAGATCGACGCGGCCGGTTTCGCGTTCGAGGAAGGTCGAGATTTCGTTGACGTGCACGCCCGTCGTCTTGATCCGCAGCAGGTCCTTGAGCGGCAACGCGTTGCGGCGTTCTTCGAGCGCGAGCACCACTTCGCTGGCGTTCAACAGCACGACATGGTCGGCGAGGTTATAGATCGCGTCGCGCGCAATCGCTTCGGGGATCACCCGATTGGCTTCCGACATCGACACATAGCCGACGACGACGAATGCCGATCCCGGGCGTTGGGCGAGCGTCTTCAACCGCTGCGCGCGCGTGCCCGCACCCAGCACCACAATCCGCCGCTTGAACGCCTGGCTGCCGAGCGTCTTGCCGAGCAGGATGCGCAAGCCAATCAGCCCGAGGATCGAAAAACCCATCGCGTAAAGCAGGTTCGATCGCCAGAAGGTCAGGTCGGGGACCAGGAAGAAAATCGTCGCTTGCACGATCACACCGAGCGACACCGCGACGATCAGCCGCGCGGTGGCAAAGCGAATCGACTGAAGCGCGCCGGGGCCATAGACGCCGACCGCGATCATCGCGGTTTCAAGCGAGATGATAAAAATGCCGAGCTGCGGCAAGCGCGTCACGATCGGATCGACCATCATGCCGATCTGCCCCGCGCGCAGCACCCAACCGAGCTCGGCGGCAACACCCAGCACAATCAGATCGAACAGGCCGAGCAGCAGCACGGCATTCGGCACATAATGTTTGAAGAGCCTGATCATCGCAGCTCCGGGTCTAGCGCGAGAGGTGTAAACAAATCCGACACGTTGCCCACGGCGGCGCGAAAAAAATTGCGGTGTGTCGGCGCGGCGCTTTGGGGTGTGGCGCGTTTTCCTTTGGCGCCGATGCCGCTAAGGGGTCCGGGCCGAGGAGAGCTTTCATGACGACGCCCGCACCGATCATCCCCATCATCCTGTCGGGCGGATCGGGCACCCGGCTGTGGCCGATGTCGCGGCCTGAAATGCCCAAACAGATGCTGCCGCTGACCGCCGACGAGACGATGCTGCAACTGACCGCGCAGCGCACCGCCGCGCATCCGCTGTTCGCCGCCCCGATCGTCGTCGCCAATGCCTTTCACGCCGATCTGGTCGAAGCGCAGCTTGCGAGCATCGAAGCGGGCGCGCAGGCGCTGATCCTTGAGCCGATGGGGCGCAACACCGCGCCTGCGATTGCGCTGGCGGCGATTGCGGCGGGGGACGGCGCTGATCCCATCCTCGTCATGCCATCCGACCACGTCATTGACGATGTGCCCGCCTTCCACGCCGCGATCGAACGCGCGCTGCCGATGGTGCGCGAAGGCTGGCTGATCACTTTCGGCATCCAGCCGACCGCGCCCGAAACCGGCTATGGCTATATCCATGTCGCTGACGAGATTACGCCGGGCGTCCACCGCGTCGAGAGCTTCGTCGAAAAGCCCCCCCTCGACCGCGCGCGGGCGATGCTCGCGGCGGGCGGGCATTACTGGAACGGCGGCATCTTCCTGTTCCGCGCCGACATGTACCTCGCAGCGCTAGGCCAGCACGCACCGGAGATGCTCGTCGCGACGCAACAGGCGATGAGCCGCGCCCGCCACGACGGCATTCGCATCTATCCCGATAACGACGCTTTTGCCGCCAGCCCCGCCGACTCGATCGACTATGCGGTGATGGAAAAGGCGGACCGCGTCGCCTGCGTGCCCGTCGACATGGGCTGGAGCGATGTCGGCAGTTGGGACGCGCTGCACGCGCTCAGCGACTGCGACGGCCACGGCAACAGCTGCAAGGGCGATGTCGTGACGCTCGACACCGTCGATTGCCTCGTCCGCTCGGACGGCGTCCGCATCGCGATGGTCGGCGTTTCCGACCTGATCGTGGTCGCGAGCGGCAACGACGTGCTGATCCTGCCGCGTGGGCGATCGCAGGAAGTGAAGCGGCTGCTGGAAGCGATGAAGAAATAGCGTGAAGCTAGAATCGATGGACTTGCTCTCAATCCGTTCGTGCTGAGCTTGTCGAAGCACCGTCGTTCTTCTTCCACCGGCTCGCAGAAGAAGGACGGCCCTTCGACAAGCTCAGGGCGAACGGGGGTACGGGCTATTTCACAACGCCTCTGGGGAGAATCGACATCCCCCGCTTGAATTCCCATAGCACGTTATATAACACGCTATGTGAATCGCGAGGGGACCCATGCCCGATATCATCACCCAGCACGGCGAACTCTTCCTCGGCAGTCGCCTCAAGCGCCTCGCCGAACGGATGCAGGCCGATGTTAGCCGGATCAGCGCCGAGGCGGGGTTGCCGATCCAGCCAAGCCAATATCCGCTGCTCGCGACGCTCGACCGGGCGGGCGCGATGACGGTGTCGGCGCTGGCGGAAACGCTGGGGCTCAGCCAGCCCGCAATCACGCGCACGCTCGCCAATCTGGTCACCCTCGGCCTCGTCGACAGCGCCCGCGCGCCGGGCGACCAGCGCCAGAAGCGCGTGTCGCTCACTCCGGCAGGGACCGCCGCGCTCGCCCGCGCGCGGATCAAAGTGTGGCCGCGTGTCGAGGCGGCCGTGATCGACCTGCTCGCGGGGCTGAGCGGCCCGCTGCTCGATCAGATTGGCGCGATCGAAACGCGGCTCGCCGCCAAGCCGCTTCACGCCACACCGGGTCTGAAGATCCATGAATTCGCCGACGATCTCGCACGCGATTTCCACGACATCAATGCCGAATGGATCGAGGCGATGTTCGTGCTCGAGCAGACCGACCGCGACGTCCTGCTTGATCCGCGCGGGCGCATCGTCGATCCGGGCGGCACGATCCTGTTCGTCGAAGCGGCGGGCCTCGGCATCGTCGGCACCTGCGCGCTGCAAAAGACCGGCGAGGGCAGCTTCGAACTCACCAAAATGGGCGTGCGCGAAAGCGCGCGCGGGCGCAAAGCGGGCGAATATCTCCTCGCCGCCACCATTGCCCGTGCCGAAGCGATGGGCGTCGAAAAACTCTACCTGCTCACCAGCCACCGCTGCGCCGCCGCGATCCACCTCTATGAAAAGCTCGGCTTCAAGCATGATGCCGAGATCATGCGCGATTACGGCGCGCGCTACGCCCGGTGCGATGTTGCGATGCGCTATCGGCCTGATTAAGGCCCAACCAGCGTCACCCCATCAATCCTTACCGCCCGCCCCCGCAACGCAGGCGGTAGCTTGCCATCCTGCACAATCACCAGATGCCCCGGCGCCACTTCGCCCCGCTCAAACGCCGCGCGTTCCGCCGCCAGCCGCGCGCGCGATTTCGCTGACACCCGCGCGGTATAGGTAAAGCCGACCGGCCGCTTCGCCCGCACCGCGCGCCACGTCACTTCTTCCATCACCTGCAAATCCACAAACGGATCGGCGGGCGTGAAATCAACACGCGTCGCGCGCGCAATCAGCCCCGGCCAGCGCGGATCGCGCGTGCGGGTGAACACAGTCGGATCATCGGCACGCGCGCTCGTCGCGCGGATCGCCGCCAGCATCGGCGCCAGATCGACCGCTTGGATCGCCACCGCTGCCGCCAGCACCAACGTCGCGCGCCGCAGCGCCATCACGCCGACAACGCACGCATAAGTCAGTACATAGGTTGCGGGCCAGAACAGCCGCCCGCCCGCGCGTACCGGATCGAGCGCATCGATCAGCCACGGCGTCACGTGAAGCGTCACCACCGGCTTGCCCCACCACAGCGGCTGCGGCCCGACCGCAATCACCCCCAGCACTACAAATCCCGGCACCAGCCACAGCAGATGCCGCAGCGCCGCCTTTCGCGTCACCGCCGCGACCGCCACCGCGAGCATCACCCCCGCACCCAGATAATTCAGCCCCTCAAAACCCCGGCCATGATCCTCGGGCGAGGAGGGCAGCAGCGCCGAATAGCTCGGGTTCGCCGGATTCCACCACGCATCGAGCGCCATCGGAAACGCGCCATAAGTGCCGGTCGACAGAAAACCGCCGCCGAACACGCCTTGCCCCGCCAGCAGCAGCGCCACCAAGCCGATCGTCGCCGCCGCTTCGCCCAATGTCCGCACCCGCCCCGGCGCGCCCATTTGCCGCAGCAGCCACCCCGCCCAGATGCTCGCGACCATCAGCAGCAAATAGCTGTGCACCAGCGCCGCCACCCCCAGCGCCGCCACCCACCACAAAGGCCGCTCGGCGCGGCGCGGCTCGACATAGATCCACAGCGCCCACAGGATCAGCCACTGCGCGCACAGGCTCGCATGGCCGAAGCGATTGAACAGCATCGGCATCGCCGCCAACAGCACCGCGCCGAACCACGCGCTCAGCATGTCAGGCGCATGCGGGCGCACCAGCGCCCAGGCGAACAGCAATTGCAGCACCACGCAGGCGAACAGCCAGGCCCCGACGAACTGCATCCCCGCCACCGACTGCGCGAACGGCCCCAGCAGCAGCCCGAGCAGCGGGATGCTGTCAGTCAGCAACAGGCTCGTTCCCTCGGGCGCCGACAGCAAAGCATTGTGCAGCGATGGCCAGCCGCCGCCCGCCAGATAAGCCGCAAAGCCAATCGCGCTTTGCCCGCGGTCATGCCCGTCGAGCAGCCAGCCGATATTGCGCGGATCGATCACGCGCGGATGCATCCACGCCGCGAACAGCGCGCCCGCCGTGGCGATCAACACAATCAGGGTCAGCAAACGCCGCATCATGGCCTGTTATACGCGCAGCGCTGCATTTCGCGTAAACAAGCGCAATTCGGAACCAGTTCGCGCGTTCAAGCGCTTCGACATCGTTCCGGTACCGGCATAGGATGGCGGCGCTTCGGCCAAGGGAGAATGATGATGCAGTTCAAGGCAATCGCCAGCGCAACCGTGCTGATCGGACTTTTGGTCGGGGCAGCCCCCGCGCAACAACAAGACGAGAGCATTCGCCGCGCGGCAACGCAGCCGTTGCGCGACGCACGGCTCCAGAAGGACAAAATTCCCGAAGCGCTGCTGCTCGCGGCATCGGCCCCCTATAGTGCGGACGGGACGCGCACCTGCGCGCAAATCGCCGACCAAATCGCCACGCTCACCGCTGCGCTTGGCGATGATGTCGATGTTGAAGGCAAGAAGAAGGGCGAAGGCGCCTATATCGCTTCCGCTGCGACCAAGGCGGCGGTCAACACCCTGATCCCGGGCCTCGGCCTCGTCCGCGTCGTCACCGGCGCCGACAAAGCCCAGCGCCGCGCCGAAGCCGCCGCCTATGCCGGTTCGGTGCGCCGCGCCTATCTGAAAGGCCTGGGCTTAAGCAAGGGCTGCCGCGCGCCCGCCGCGCCGGTCGCGGCCGCAGTCGCCGATCGCCCGGAGCTGCCGCCGGTGGAGGAGAAATAGGCGGGTCAGATCGTGTCGTGGAAGTAGGGCGACGCTAAGGGCGCTGAGGGCTTGCGCCCCAGTTACGGTTGTTCATTGAGTACCGAACGACCCTCAAAGTCCACCGTCGCCCCGTGCTTGACACGGGGCTGGGCTTTCTTCGTCGATGCCACCGGCGAACCATTGATCCCATAGGTCCAGCCACGCCGAAAAGCCTGGCCCCGTGTCAAGCACGGGGCGACGAACCAAAAGGAAAGGGATGAGTCAGGTACAAAGGCGCGTTAAAGCTGCGCGACCTCTTCCCACCCCGCAGCGGTCGCGCCACATTTACAGGCTCAACGCCAAGCACCACCCTCAAAAATACGACTGCAACGTGCCCCGCCGCCGCACGTCGAGCGTGGCGCAGTGGAAGGCGCCGCCGAAGGGCCCATAGCTGAAGAAATCGCACGGGATCGGGTCGAAGCCCCAGTCCTTCAGCGCCTTGATCAAGGTCGGCTGCTGACGTTCGACGACCACCTTCTTCTCGGTCAGCGACAGCACGTTGATGCTCGTCCATGGGCTGCACATCGACATTTTGGCGATGACATTGTCGATCGGATCGGGCCGGGGCGCCACCAGCACATCCCATTTCTTCAGGATCGGCGGCAGCCGGTCGAGATCGAGATAGTCGGGATTGACCAGCACCTTGCCCGGTGCGAGCGGCATGAAGGTCGAATCGATGTGCATCGGCTGTTTGCAGATGCTCGGCAGCTCGTGGATCGTATACTCACTGCCCAAATGCCGCCGCAGCCAGTTGATGCCGGCCAGATTGGTGACGTTCGAGCGCGTGACGAAAATGTCGCGTCCACAGCGCACGAAATCGGCGGCGTCGAACACCGGCTCGAATTCGTTGATCACGTACTTCTCGGGCGTGCCCGGCCCGGTCGGGAGTTGATAGTTGAAATCGAACAGCTCGTCCGAAAGCTGCGGGCGCGGGGCCGAGGTCCAGCGCGCGCCGCCGTTGAAATACTCCTTGAACAGCGACCGGTACGCATTGCCCTCGAAATAGCGCGTCGGCCAGCACATCGGCGTTTCGATGATCTCGTCGCCGACCACCATGAACCCATCGCGCGGGCAGGCGACGCAGAAGCCGCGCGAGGTGAATTCGGGGGTGCGGAATTTCTTGCGGTGGTTGATGATGTCGGGGCGCCGGACCTTGATCCCCTCACCTTCCAGAATCGCGATAAAGCCGTCGAGCTCGCCTTGCGCCTTGTTGACCAGCCATTTGGGATATTTCATCCCCGCCGCGAGCCGGTACAGCCGCGAGATCAGCGGCGGCAGATTGTACGTCACGGTGACATGCACTGACGGCACCACCGATCCCTCGAGGCGACCGACGATCACTTCCTCGAGCGGATCCCACTCATTGTAGGACATGACCGGCCCGGTCGCGGCGGCCACGGGCGTTGCTGCGTCGCTGGTGATGGGGTCGCCGTCGATCGCGGTCCGCTCGATCGCGCCAAGTTCGTTCGTCATGCTCTCATGTCCCGGTATTCTTGCCTGTAGATCGATCCGATTGACCCCGCCGCTCTCGTAGCCCAAGGGGATCGCCATTCGCAACCAATCGGTGGCGCGACAACTGGTCGAGACATTTTGTCGAGTAATATGAAACGCTTCCTTATCGTTGGTACCGTGCTGATCCTGGCGATTGCCGGGCTGATCTGGTCAGGTATCCGCTTGGGGGATATTGCGCGCGCGGTCGCGCTGGTTGGCTGGGGCATCTTGCTCGCCATTTTGGTGCGCTATGCGCTCACGCTGATGCTCGCCTATTCGTCATGGGTGATCATGCCGCCCGACCAGCGGCCGAAATTCCATCAGAGCGCGGCGATCCGCATCGTGCGCGACACTGTCAACACGCTGCTGCCGACGACGCAGATCGGCGGCGATATCGTCGCGGCGCGGCTGATGACATTCTGCGGGCTGACCGCGCCAATGGCAGCGGCGGGGGTGGTGGTCGACCTGTTCCTGCAAGTGGTGACGCAATTTGTGTTCACGCTGGGCGGCACGTTGTTGCTGCTGCAACTGGGTGCCGATCCGTCGATCATCCGCACCGTCGTGACCGGCCTGCTGATCGCGGTGCCGCTGCTGGTGGCATTCTACTTCATCCAGCGGATGGGGTTCGGCGCGCTGCTCGTCACCGCGCTGAAGAAGCTCGCGGGCGGCAAGGAATGGACGGCGTTTGCCGCGACCGATGCCTTTTACGCAGCACTCGCCCGCATCCGCGAGCGCAGGCAGGCAATGCTGATGAGCGCCGCGACGCATCTCGCGGCGTGGATCGTCGGGTGCGCCGAGGTCTATGTCATCTTCGGCTTCATGGGGCATCCGGTGACTTGGGCCGAGGCGTTGGTGATCGAAAGCATCGGCCAGGCCGTGCGCGGCGCGGCCTTTGCCGTACCGGGCGCAATTGGGGTGCAGGAAGGCGCATTCGTGCTGCTGTGCGGCGGCTTCGGCATTCCGGCGGAGGCGGCGCTCGCGCTGTCGCTGATCAAGCGCATCGCCGATGTCGCGATCGGCCTGCCCGGCTTCTGGTTCTGGTACCGGTTTGAGGGGGGCAGGACCCACGCCTGATCCTTCCACCGTTCGTTTCGAGCGAAGTCGAGAAACAGGCCACAAGCGACGTCGCCCTTGGCCTGTTTCTCGACTGCGCTCGAAACGAACGGGTTGAGAGTATCAGTCGCTCAACGAGACGACCGGTTGGATACGTGCCTCAACCCCAACCTCACGCCGCTTCGGTATTCCGGTTCTTCAGGAAGTCGAAGAACTCGACGCCTTCGCGCAAGCGACGCTTCATCATCGTCGGGCTGGTCGCCATTTCGGCGACGATCGCGCCGACCTTTGACGGGCGGAAGTAGAATTTCTTGTAAAATTCGGCGACCGCTTCGAAAATCTCGTCCGAAGCCAGATGCGGGTAGGTCAGCTGCGCGATCTGCCCGCCGCCGTCCGCCACCAGATGATCGGTGCCGTCGAACCAGCCATTTTCGATCGCCTGCTTGTACAGGAACGTCCCCGGATAGGGCGCCGCGAGCGACACCTGAATCGTGTGTGGATTGACTTCCTTGGCGTAGGCAATCGTTTCCTGGATCGTGTCCTTGGTCTCGCCCGGCAGGCCCATGATGAAGGTGCCGTGGATCTTGATCCCGAGCGCGCGGCAGTCCTTGGCGAACTGCTTGGCGGTTTCGATCAACAGACCCTTTTTGATGTTGTGCAGGATCTGCTGGTTGCCGCTTTCATAGCCGACGAGCAGCAGCCGCAGGCCATTGTCGCGCATGATCTTGAGCGTGTCGTAAGGCACGTTCGCCTTGGCGTTGCACGACCAGGTGACGCCAAGCTTGCCGAGCTCACGCGCGAGTTCTTCGACGCGGGGTCGATTGTCGGTCAGCGTGTCGTCGTCGAAGAACAATTCCTGCATCTGCGGGAATGCCTTCAGGACATATTTCACTTCCTCGATCACATGGCCGACCGAGCGCGTGCGGTAATTGTGCCCGCCGACCGTCTGCGGCCACAGACAGAAAGTGCAGCGGCTCTTGCACCCGCGACCGGTGTAGAAGCTGACATAGGGGTGCTTGAGATAGCCGATGAAGTAATTCTCCATCACCAGATCGCGCTTGTAGATCGGCGAGACGAAGGGCAGCGAGTCCATGTCCATCAGGACTTCGCGGTCCTCATTATGGATCACGACGCCTTCCGAATTGCGGAAGCTGATGCCCTTGATGTCGGCGAGCGGGATGTCCTTCGCCACGTCGAGGATCGTGAAGTCGAATTCGTTGCGCGCGACGAAATCAACCGTCGGCGCATTGGCCATTGCCCAGGCGGCATCGACCGCGACGGTCGCGCCGATGAAGCCGACCTTGAGATTGGGGTTGAGCTCCTTGAGCATCCCCGCCACGCGCACGTCCTGCTTGAAGCCGGGCGTCGAGGTGTGGATGACGACCAGATCGCGCTCTTTGGCTTCGTGCTTGATGTCGTCAAACGACAGGTCATGCGCGGGCGCGTCGATCAGCTTGGAGCCTTCAACGAGCGCGGCGGGCTGCGCCAGCCAGGTCGGATACCAGAAGGATTTGATCTCGCGCTTGGCCTGGTAGCGCGAGCCTGCGCCGCCATCATAACCGTCGAACGAGGGCGCCTGGAGGAAGAGCGTGCGCATGACCATGGAGCG